>DWUT01000281.1 GCA_019120615.1 Candidatus Mediterraneibacter norfolkensis | reverse complement strand
CATGTCTTTTAGTATAACACTAACTTTCACTCTTTAAAAGGCGCTGTTTCCTTCTCTGTTTCATTCGATCGTCTCCGAATTTTTACACCGGATTCCTTTCGTATCCCAGTTCGTGCACCCGAAGAAATACTGTCCGGTCTTCCGATTCTGCTTGACGATCATATAGCCTTTCCCGCAGGCACGGCATTTATGGATATCCTTCAGGCAGTCGCTCCTGTTTGCCATAAAATCACAGATTTCCGGTTCATTTGTACACATATAGAGAGTAAGCCCATAGTTCCGGTTATACTCCTTCTTTAAAGGGCTCCCGCAGACTGGGCAGTAAAGCTGCAGGCTGTTGCCCGCATGAGGCTGATATACCAGCTTTCTTTCCACGGGAAGGCCGTATTTTTCCACAAGTTCAAATACAAACCGGGAGGGATGGTTTTCCGGCGTAAGGATATAAGTGCGGTTTTTTGTCCTCGTCAGTGCTACATAGAAGAGCCGCCTTTCCTCTGCAAACGGCAGAGACCTGTCCTCCACCGTCACCAGTTTCATGATCGGATCATCCTCGATCTGGGAAGGAAATCCGAATTTTCCTTCCGCTCCGTTCAGTATGACCACGTTGTCATATCCCAGCCCTTTTGAACTGTGTGCTGTCATGTAGAAAAGCTTCATCTTGGGGTATCGCCTGCTGTACACCCTTGTTTTGTTATTGTCTTTCTGGCTGAACTCCCCTGTCTTGCAGAACTGATTGATCTCAAATCCGTACCTTCCGATCAGCAGCACCTCCGCCTCCTCACCGAATTCCTCGCCTATGGAACCGAGGACGCTGTTCAGGGCCTCTGCCTTATGCTGCATCTTTTTCTCCGAATCGTCATACAGTTTGATGACCACCGGATCTTTGATATGCTTTGGAGACTGCAGCCGCTTCGAGATCTGGCTTTTGTTTTCCTGTATGAAATTTCCCGCAATATCGATCAGTTCCTGGGAATTCCGGTATGTCTTTGTGATCCGCAGCATCTTTCCGTGCCCCATCAGTTGTATGAACTGGGTAAACAGAGTGATATCCGATCCGGAAAACGCGTAGATGGACTGCCAGTCGTCTCCCACCGCGATGATCTTTGCCCTGCATACCTCCGCCAGCCGTTTTGTCAGGTTGAACCTCTGACGGGCGATATCCTGATACTCATCGATGATGATATATTTATACTTCAGTTCTCTTCCGGCATCAGAATCCCTCAGTATCTCTTCCGCCCGGTTTATCATATCTTCAAAATCAATCTTTCTGTTCTGAATGAGCATGGCCTGATATTCCCGGTACACTTCTCTCGCGATATCAAGGAACAGCCGGCTCCTGACATTATCCGTCCGCTTCTTCAAGATATCGAAATCTTTCTCAACATACCCGTTTGTCTTAAACCGGCTGATAAATGTCTCCATAAAAATGGCAAAACGGAAGATATATTTGTCACTCTCCAGCTTCACAAGCTGCCTGTAAACCTCTTCGTCGTCCTTCTCGTTCAGTTCAAAGCCCTGTTCTCTCAGCAGTGCCTCCAGATGTTCCAGCAGAGTTCTCTGATCTGTGTATCCTGAAAAAGTGTAGATCAGCTTTGTACCGTATCTTCTGTGCAAAGCGATCTTATCCCACACGCTCTTCTTGTATTTCTCCAGTTCCTGTTCTGTAAAAAACGAAGATGTGCCATCCTCACGGATCCCGAAATGCTCCAGATATACTTCTTTATCTCCCTGGCGCAGAAAAAAGTCCGGAGTGTACTTTTTCCTTGCGTTCAAAATATCAAACTCATATACTTTTTCATACTCATAGTCGATATTGTGAAGATACAGGAAATTCGCGATCTGCACCTCCTGAACAGACCTGAGAAATTCTCCCTTTATGGTCCTCGTCTGTCTGGTCAGGTTATCGATCACTTCTTTTGAATAACTTCCCATAATGCTCTTCATGGACTCGAAATCTCTGGAGCATCTGTACATGTGGTACTGGGCAAGGTTGTCAAATTTCAGCGCTTCCTCCGGGATATCCATATAATACCCGAAAAACAGAAGGATATTTTTCAGAAGTACATGTTTGTCGTAAATGCGGTTTTTGAGTATATCGATAAAGTACTTTCTCTTATATGTCTCGATCTCCGGATAGTCCTCTGAATTTCCTCTTATGATCTCGTTTCCAAATGCATGGAACGTTGTGACCTTCGCAGGGATACCGAGCTGCTTCTGGATCTTGTCCTGAAGTTCCTTTACCGCTTTCCGGGTAAACGAGATCACGATGATCTCCTCCGGATCCACGTGCTGCTTTTCCACCAGGTATTTTACCTTTGCGGCCATTGTGGTCGTCTTTCCGGCGCCTGCTCCCGCCACCACGAGAGAGGCATCGGAATCGTCGATCACCACTTTTCTCTGCTCCGTATCAAGACGGATCTTCGGATCGACGCTCTTTAGAATATCATCCAGATAAAGCTTTTCCAGATCAAGTTCCGTCTCTGTATAACGTTCATTGTGCTCCGCGAATTCTTCCTCAATGCGTCCCATCCTGTCCATGAAAAAGTCCAGCTTCTCCCCGGATATCCCGATCTGTTCCTTTACTCCCGAAAGGTCCCGGATCCTGGAAAGCCCCTCAAAACTCTCCCGGAAAGGCGCAAACGCTTCCTCCGTCTCATGTTCCGGCAGATACCGGTTTTCAAATTTCATCCTGACAAACGTATCGATAAAATCCAGGATTTCTTTTTTCAGTTGTTCTGTATCAAAAAGTGCGATCTGAGCCATTTTGTTCCCACCCTTTTATGGATCTGATGACAGTGTCCTGTCTTTCTGATATAATCTTCACAGAATGTTGTCCATACATTATGTGCAATCATTATATCAAAGACAGATGGAGGATACACATGTTTTTTCATTTATTTTCCAGAAAGAAGAAATCACCGAAAGAGCCCAAAGGCACATTCCGGGATTGTAAGCGGTCGCCGTTGCAAAAATCTGCCCCCATACAGCAGGAATATGTGGAACTGATCCGTTCCATACTGAACAGCCCTCTGTGGGACGGTACCGATGATGAAATCTACCGCTCTCTCCCCGCCGACCTGACCGATGAGACTCTTTTATATGCCAAAAAGGCGGACCAGTCTGACTGATCCGCCTTTTTCTGCTTTTTATTCATTTGTCACAGAACTTACTCCACTGTCACGATCTTTCCATCCTCATCCCAGAGATCATGCCAGTCTTTTGCTCCCGGCCAGAGGAATACCTGTCCTTTTACAAGGCGGTTGTTCCGCTCCAGTGTAGCGATCTTCGCCATCTCTTCCTCTGTGAGCGGATCCTCTGTCATGGCCTTCAGATTGCTCACATAGTTCGCCTCATGGATCGAGAATGGAATCGGGATCTGCCCTCTCTGATGCGCCCATTTCAGTGCAACAAGAGCCGGATGGCAGTTATGCGCCGCCGCGATCTCACGCATTTCCGGCATCTCCATATCGGCGATGTCCTCCGGCATCATATCTCTCTCCGGTCTCTTGGGTGATCCGAGAGGCATGTAGCCGATTGGCTGAAGATCATGAGCCACCAGATAATCAAACAGTTCCTGCTGCTGGAAACAGGGATGGAGCTCCAGTTCGCATGCTACCGGCTTGATCTTCATGAGCGGCAGGACTGCCTCCAGCTTCGGGATCGTCATGTTGGAAATCCCGATATGGCGGATCAGCCCTTTCTCCACCAGGCTCTCACACTGTCTGTAGGTGTTCATGAACTCTTCCACACTGAACGGTTTGGAGTTTGGATTTCTGGAATCCACATCGCATCCCGGTGCATGATAGTTCGGGAATGGCCAGTGGATGAAAAACATGTCAATGTAATCGCACTGGAGATCCGCAACGCTCTTCCTGCAGGATTCCTCCACTTTCTCATGCATGTCATTCCATACCTTTGTCATGATATAAAGATCTTTTCTCTCTACAACGCCCTCGTCAAACGCCGCCTTGAATACTTCCCCGATCTGATGCTCGTTTCCGTAACATGCCGCGCAGTCGAACATTCTGTAGCCGCAGCGGATCGCCCCCGCCACTGCAGCGGATACTTCCTCCGCCGAGAATCTGTCGGAACCGAAGGTTCCCATTCCGATGCAGGGGATTTCTTCCCCGGTATATACTTTTACTTTCGGCACGATTGCCGGATCAATATATGTTCCCATAGTCTGCCTCCTTCTTTATTCCCCGCAATACTTGCATCGGGGTATTTGGCTTATGATATTTTTTCAATCTCTATCTGCGGAAGGATCCGCTCCATATCTTCCTTCACAAAAAATCCTGTCTCTTCCCGCAGAGCTGCCGCCGCGGAAATCGCGCTTGCCTTTCTCAGGGTCTCCTCCACAGACAACCCTTCGCTCAGTCCCAGAGCAAAACCGGCGATCATGGAATCGCCGCATCCCACAGTGTTCACCGCGTCGATCTTCGGCACTCTTGCCCGGAAAATGCCGTCTTTGCACACAACAAAGGATCCTTCTCCTCCCAGGGATACCGCAACGATCTCCACTCCTTTTTCGTGGACCACCTTTGCCGCCTCGATCATATCTTCCATATGATCACACTGTTTTCCGGTAAGCATGCGGATCTCGTCCAGGTTCGGCTTGATCATGGTGGGCTTTGCCTCAATCCCCATCTCCAGCAGTTTTCCACTGGTATCCAGGATTACTTTTTTCCCGGCGTCCCGGCAGATCTTTACCAGCCTCTGATAGGCCGTTCCGTCCAGTCCTCTGGGCACGCTTCCTGACATGGCGATCACATCTGCTCTGCGTACCAGTCCGGAAAAATGTTCCTCGAATCTGGCGAAATCCTCTTCCGTAACCGTAAATCCGGGTTCCAGGAACTCGGTCTGTACATGATTCTTCTCATCCCAGATATTGATGCAGGACCGGCTTTCCTGTTCCATATGATAAAAATCACTTTTGATCCCAAAGGGTTTCAGGGCATCCTCAATATAGTGTCCCGCATGGCCGCCCACAAATCCGGTGGCGGTCACTTCCGCTCCGGCAACAGCCGCCGGCTTGGATACGTTGAGTCCCTTCCCGCCAGGCGTGTAGGCACATTCCCTGACACGGTTCACCTCTCCAACCTGGAATCCGTCCACAACATATCTCTTATCAATGGCCGCGTTCAGCGTCACTGTCAGTATCATATCTCTCCTCCTCAAGGTCACAGCCCACACCTGCACAGGAACAGAAAGGTGCCGCGTCAGGTGTGTATGCTTCACTCAGTCTTCATTGACCAGCATCAGTTTTCCTTTGACCAGTCCCGGCGTTTTGAACATCTGGAATGCTTCCTGCGCCTGGCACATAGGCATCTTTTTGTAGATAAACCCAGGATCGAACTGAAGCTGTCCCGTCGCAAAATAGTGAGCGGTGAGATCCCACTCTTTTCCCGGGAACGGAGAGCTGTAGGACATCCAGGAACCGGTCAGTTTGAACTCCTTGCGGTTCATATTCTCCCACTGTGCCGGTGTGAAGGACAGTTCCTCATGAGGAGTTCCGATGAAGCATACGTGAGACTTGTTTGCCGCCAGCTCAAATGCCATGTGCATGGTCGGAACCTGTCCCGCTGTCTCAAAGACATAGCCGTATCCTTTTCCTCCGGTAATGGCAAGGGCTTCCTCCATATAGTTTTCTTTTGTCGTATTGATCACTTCGTCCGCGCCCAGTCGTTTGGCAAGCTCCAGTCTCGCATCGCTGATGTCGAACACGACTACCTTTTTGGAACCGAAAATCTTTGTCCACTGCATAGTGAACATTCCAACCGTTCCGCCACCCAGGATAGCCACATACTGTCCGCCCTGGTAATCGTTCTGATACACTCCGTGGAGCGCCACCGTAGCAGGCTCAAACATTGCCGCCTGCTCATAGGGAATAGACGGATCATAGACAACGGCGTTCTGTTCCGGAATCACAACATAATCTGCATTGCTTCCCTGCTCCCTGGAACCGATAAAACTATAGTGCTTGCACAGAGAGAAATTTCCGTTCTGACAGTCGTCGCATTTCATACAGGGTTTCAGCGGAGCTCCGGATACATGATCCCCGACTTTCACTTTGGTAACTCCCTCTCCCACTTCCACAACATCGCCGGCGAACTCATGTCCCAGCACGATAGGATAAAAGTGTACCCCGTGGTTCAGCACTCTGGGAATATCGGACCCGCAGATACCGGAAGCCTTCACTTTTACCTTGACTTCTCCCGGTCCCGGGGTGGGCTCCTCATAATCCAGGTACTGTACATCTTCGTTTGCAACTACAACAGCAGCTTTCATGTCATCTTCCTCCTCTTTTTTTCATGATACCCTTTAACTGTTGATAAAGTTCTATGTAAGTCTCATAATCTTTTTCATACAGGGCGGCCTTTTCCGGGTCCGGTTCATGACTTCTCTTCTCCCGGACTGTCAGCCCCACTGCCTCGTCAAAATCTTTGTACATCCCGATCCCCACGCCTGCCAGGAGCGCCGCTCCCAGGGTAGTGGCCGTGTCCGATGACGGAACAATGATCGGTTTGCCCGTGATATCCGATTTGATCTGTGTCCACAGAAGAGAATTTGCAGATCCTCCCATGGCACGGAGCACGCTTACCCCGGCGCCTGCCTGAGCAGCCACATCCAGGTTATGCTTCAGCGCATAAGCTGTACCTTCCATGGCCGCCCGGATAAAGTGGCCTTTTGTCTTGCCAAAATCGATTCCGTAATAGACCCCCTTTGCGTCCGGATCCCAGATCGGTGTCCTCTCGCCCGCCATATACGGAAGAAAGATCAGTCCGTCACTTCCCGGCGGAACTGCTGCCGCTTCCTCGTTAAAAAGGTCCAGAGAACTCTTTCCCTGCCTCTTTCCCTCTTCTCTCTCAAAAGCTCCGAATTCCTTCTCCAGCCAGCGCATCACACCGCCGCCTCCGGTGGTGCCGCCCTGTAAGAGCCAGTGTCCGGGTACTACATGGAACCCGAGGATCAGTCTCTCGTCGGCCCGGTATGTATCCGTACAGATACTCATGCCGCCTGCCTGACCGCCCTGTTCCTGAGTCTCACCGCCGTGGATGACGCCTGCCCCCAGGGTTCCGCAGGCCGCGTCAAGCCCGCCTGCCGCCACCGGTATTCCTTCTGCGAGCCCCGACTGAGCAGCCGCCTCCGGCGTCACGGTTCCGATAATCTCATGGCAGGGACAGATTACCGGAAGGATATCCTCCGAAAATCCGAACTCTCGGCACATTTCTCTGTCCCAGACTCCTTTCCGCATATCAAAGCAGTGAAGTCCGTATCCCTGAGAGAGATCCTGGCTCACCGCTCCGGTCAGCCTGAAAGCGATATAACTGTTGGACTGAAGGATCTTCCAGATCTTTTTGTACATCTCCGGAAAATTCTTCCGATACCAGATGATCTTCGCCGTGGTATAGGACGGCTGAAGAGAATTACCGCACAGATCAAAGATCCGTTTCTCCCCGATCTTCCTGTTATACTCCTCACAGATGTCCGCCGCTCTGGTATCCATCCAGATCGGCGTCTTCGCCAGGACGTTTCCGTCTCTGTCAACCGGGATCGCTGACCAGCTCTGTCCGTCGATTCCGATCCCTTTGATCTCTTCCGGCCTGATTCCCGCTTTTTCCAGCACGGAAGGGATCGTCCTGCAGATCGCATCCCACCATTCGTCCGGATCCTGCTCCGCCCATCCGGGATGCGGATAATATACGGGATAATCTCCGCTGCCCGCTGCCATCACATGTCCTTCTCTGTTGAAGACAGCGATCTTGCAGGCGCTCGTCCCGATATCGATTCCCAATAAATATTCTCCCATCACGTCCTCCTCGAAACGTTTCGGTCCAAATGTGTCTTCCGGTGCGGTATGACTTGTCCCGCTCATTTACAGATATTTTACGGATCTGCCTTCCACAAATCCGGTCTTCAGCGTCACCGTCTCCGGCCGCTCTGATTCCAGATTCCCGGGCTGCTTTGACGCCGTCTCTCTCTCCAGCCTTCCAAGAAGAAGCTCCGCCGCGCGGCGGGCGATCTCCCCGCTGGGCTGCGTTACAATGGAAAGCCTGGGACGCAGCGCCTTTGCAAAATCCTCATTGTCAAACCCGATAACAGAGAGTTCTTCCGGGACGGAAACGCCCAGATCATTGAGTTCCATCATGGCTCCCACAGTCATCTCATAGTTGGAGATAAACACTGCTGTCATCTCTTTGTTCTTCTCCATCAATTCCCGCATGGCTCTGGCGCCTCCGGCGATAGTATAATCACCTCTTGCGATGAACTCTTCCCCCGGTGTCATTCCTTTCCCGTAAAATGCCTTCCGGTAACCTGAAAGTCTCTCTTTCGCCGTATAGATCTTATCTGGCCCGGCAATGATCCCTATCTTCCGGTGACCGGCCGCAAACAGCCGATCCACCGCTTCTTCGGCAGCCCCCTCATTGTCCACAAGCACACAGTCACAGTCCGTCTGCTCCATCTTCCGGTCGATCAGCACCACCGGCTTTCCCGCGCGCAGAAACCGCTGGATTCCTTTCTCTCCATTTCCCGTGGGCATCAGGATCAGACCGTCCACCCTTCTATGGAAAAGAAATTCCTCGGCTTCCTCCTCCCGCTTCTCGTCAGAGCGGCAGTCGCAGATCATAGTGGCATACCCGTGGTTTCTCAGAATATCCTCAGTCTCTGTGATGATCTCCGCAAAGAAAATGTTGTTCAGCTCCGGGATGACGATCCCGATGGTCTTTGTCCGGTTTGTCTTCAGCCCTCTGGCAACCTCATTTACTTCAAAATGGAGTTCCTCGATTGCTTCTTCGATCTTGATCCGGTTCTTCTCGCGGACATTTCCTCCGTTCAGATAAGAAGAGATCGTTGCCAGTCCGAGCCCCGTGCGTTTCGCGATATCCTTCATCGTTGCTCCCATGTACGTCTGCTCCCTTCTCCTTCCATCTTCTTATCATGCCTCAGCTCTTTCTGCACCGAAATTCTTTTCTCTACTCTGCCTTGCCGTCGCACCCGCACATCTTCATACGGAGTTTGACCTGCTCTTTGACCGCTTCCATTGCCACAACGCCGTATTTCTTCGGGTCGTAAGTCTCCGGCTTCTCCTCCAGCAGTTTCTTGACCGCGTCTGTATAGGCTGCACGCAGTTCTGTAGCAAAATTCACCTTGCACATTCCCCGCTGTACACACTCTCTTACATCTTCCTCACTTAAACCGGACGCACCGTGAAGCACCAGCGGCACAGAAACCAGTTCTTTGATGGCGCTTACTCTTGGTTTGTCAAGGACAGGCGTTCCAACATAGAATCCGTGAGCCGTGCCGATAGCCACTGCCAGAGAGGATACTCCCGTGCGCTCCGCAAACTCTTTTGCCTCTGCAGGATCTGTATTCGTGTCCGCATCTGCTTCCAGATCATCCTCTTTTCCGCCGACTTTTCCGAGTTCCGCCTCGACCGGGATGCCGATTGCCTTCGCCACATCGACAACTTTTTTGGTCAGAGCGATATTGGTCTCAAAATCCTCTCCGGAACCGTCGATCATAACAGAAGTATATCCTGCTTTCATTGCCTGAACTGCAAGTTCAAAGCTGTTCCCGTGATCCAGGTGCAGGCAGACCGGCACAGAAGCTCTCTCAGCCTCTGATCTTACGATCGCCGCGTAGGTCTCTACAGTACCATACTTGATCGTAGAAGGCGTGGTCTGAAGCATGACCGGCGCTCTCAGCTCTTCCGCTGCCGCGATCACGGCTTTGACCATCTCCATGTTCTCCACATTGAACGCACCTACGGCATAACCGCCTTTCTGGGCATCCAGAAGCATTTTTTCCGATGTAACTAATGGCATATCATTCTCCTCCTTATCATAAAACCGAAACGTTTCGGTTTTGCTATGTATTTATCTTAATACAATTCAGCATATATGTCAATATAATAAGAATTTTTTTGTTTGTTCACG
>DWUT01000280.1 GCA_019120615.1 Candidatus Mediterraneibacter norfolkensis | reverse complement strand
ATCCGTTCACTGTCCCATTGTACCACATCCCTCACAGCTTCAACAGGACTGCGCTGCATCCGCACTGCGAAACTTTACATCAGAGGCTCCATTCTTTACAAAATCCGCATTATCCTCCCAAACATGCCCTGGCAGGCGCAAAACATGACACCCCTTTCCCACAGCCTCCTTCCGGGCTGTACACTGATGCTGAACACAGTCTTTAAAATTCCCAAGACTTATAAAAACGCCGGCGTTTTGACGCCGACGAAAAAGAAAGGTGGTATCACTATGCTATATGTAAGCAGCCTTCACAAATCCTACCGGACCGGTTCCCGGACTTACGAAGTATTAAAAGGCGTCAGCCTGAACGTAGACAAAGGAGAATTCGTAGCCGTCATGGGTCCCTCCGGTTCCGGGAAGAGTACACTTCTCAACTGTATCTCCTGTTATATTCCTTATGAAAGCGGTCTGATCACCCTGTCCGGCGAGAAGCTCTCCGGACTCTCCGAGGAAGCTCTGGCAAAAGTGCGAAACGAAAAACTGGGCTTTGTCTTTCAGGATTTCATGCTTCTGGACGGCCTCACTGTGCGGGAGAATATCCTTCTCCCCAGGATCATCCACGGAGAAGTCACGACCGACGGAGAGAGAATTGCGGACCGGCTCATGAAGCTCTTCGGGATCGACTCCATCCGGGACAAATATCCGGCCGAAATCTCCGGCGGAGAGAAACAGCGCACCGCTGTGGCACGGGCTCTCATCAATAATCCCCTTCTGATCCTCGCCGACGAGCCCACCGGGAATCTTGATTCCAGATCCAGCCGTGCAGTCATCAACGCCTTTCTGGAAGCAAGGCATTCCCTGGACGCCACCATCTTTATGGTGACCCACGACAGCTTCGCGGCATCTTTCTGCGACCGTGTGGTCATCTTAAAAGACGGAACAGTATACCGTACCCTGGAAAGCAAAGGGAGCCGTCCTGAATTCCAGGATCAGCTCCTCGATACGATCAAAGAAATGAGTGGTGATGATATATGAAAACAACATCAATCCGTACAATGAAACAAATCTTTTCCAAACTTCGCAGACATGCAAAGACAGATTACCGTCTTCTGATCTTGTGCAACTTCATCGCGAACCTTCTGGTCAGCGCGTTTTCCTTCCTGATCTGGTCTTCCACAGTACAGAAGACCTTTCCGCCCGGAGGCGACAGCATGAAACAGGTCATGATGGTCTTCTGCATTGCCATCTTTGGCTGTCTGGTTTTCACAGTTTACGCCGCCCTTCTCTTCTTCCGGTATAAATCCCGGGAGATCGGAATCTTCATGGCGTTGGGCGCCGGAAAGCGCTCCCTTGCAGGACAGCTCTTCCGTGAACTGTTCGTCTCCATGTCGGTTCCCGCTTTGACCGGCATCGTACTGGGTCCGCTGTTCACCCTGGGGATCTGGCAGATCTTCCGGCTTTTTCTCCCGGATAAGGAAGGCACCGTACTTTCTTTCACTCCGTTCAGCCTGATCATCTGCGCAGGATTTCTCGGCGCCTCTCTGCTTTTCTGTTTTCTCTTTGCCATGCGTTTTCTTTCCCGCACCAACATCCTGGATGTGGTAAATGAGCAGAGAAAGAGTGAGCCTGTCCGGGATGTAAAGTCCTGGTATTTTCCGGCAGGCATCTTTCTTGTCATATTCGGGGCAGCAGCAGGCTACGGACACCCCTGGTTTTTCAAAGCCGTCTTCGGCATATTCGCTCCGGCATGGGGTAATCTGCTTTATCTTCCGATCCTTCCCGGCATCTATCTGCTCATCCTCTTTTTCGTCATCCGCGGAAAGAGAAGCAAAAAGCACCCGTACAGAAAGATCATCCCGCGCAGCATGATGAAATTCCAGGGACGGCAGACAGTCAACAACATGCTCATCATGACTCTCCTGATAGCCGGGGCATGCTTTGCCATGTTCTATATCCCGATGCTCGCCAGTGGTAACCTTTTCGCCACCAATGCCTGGGAGAAAGATTTTTCCATGCGTCTCCGGGCAGACCAGGATATGCCGGACCGCGAAGAAATCCTGCAGCTTGCAGGTGAATACCGTCTGACGCTGAAAAACTGGACGGAAGCTCCCATGATCGTCCTCGGAAAAGACGGAACCGGGGAGGACATCGACGAAAACGGAAAATATGTTTATCAATACCGTGAGGTCATTTCCGACTGTATCGCCATCTCCGCTTCAGGTTACGAGGCTCTGACCGGGGATCATCTTGATCTCTCCCCGGGGATCTACGACGAATGCATAGACCAGAGCAGCGCCTATGGTCCGGACACCGGGACAACTCTGCTCACCAATATGATTACGGGAGATGCCCTTGACGTCACCTTCGGCACAGTCCATTACTCCCATACTCTCTCAGGCTTCACGGTCCTGAACGATGAGGATTTCGCCCGGATCTCCAGAGGCCTTGACAATTCCTGGAAGGAGACCTTCGTACAGTTTGACACTGACTCTCCTTACGGAACTGAAGATGAGTACCGCTTTTCCCAGGCACTCCGGGAACGGCTCGTATCCGCCAGCAGCGGGGCGGGAATGGATTCTTCCTACTACTCCCGGGCAGCAAAGACATACTGTGACGAACACGGCGAAACCTACTGGGCAGACAACGAACCCGCCTCTTCCGTCCATTTTTCCCAGGAAGACGCAGATACTTTCCAGTTCTGGAGCCTGTGGAAATACAAACCGTATTTCCGTGTCATGGAGCAGAATGATTTCTTCATGAACATGGCCATCCTGTTCATGACCTTCCTGTTCATGGTCATCGTATGCTATACCGCTGCGCTTATCATCAGCTATACAAGGAGCCTTACCGTGGCTCTTTCCAACCGGCAGGTATATGAGGATTTGATCCGTCTGGGTGCCGGAAATGAGTTCCGTTTCCGCTCCGTGAGCCAGCAGCTCTCAAAGATCTACTCCCTGCCCACGATCCTCGGCATGACAGCGATCACCCTCTTCTTCCTGATGATCCTGTTCGCCAACGATGGTCGTATCTCGCTATCCGAGGGCATCGGTCTGGGAGTCTGCCTGGTGATCATGCTGATTCTCGGGATGATCATCTGCCTTTTCTACAGGCGGACGCTGAAAACAGTGTGCAGGATGCTGGGTATCAGAACATCCCGCGTTTGATCTTCTGCTCCCACAACACAATCTCTCCGCTGTCCATGCTTTTCTTCACATCAATCACCCGCTGATTGGAAGAGCCCCGGAATACAAGGGTGATATCCTTAAGCGATTCCACAAACCGGCCGTCTACCAGGATATCGAGCATGGACAGCATCTCATCGGTCCACTCACACCTTGCACGGCTCTCCCCGAGCAGTTCTTTATCAAAAAGATATCCGCTGTAGCACCAGATGGTCTTCTCCGGATATCTTTCTCTTACTTTTCTGAGAAACGGGACGAGCACGGCCTGATTCTGAGGTTCAAAAGGCTCCCCTCCAAGCAGGGACAGCCCGTTGATATAACCGGGCTCCAGAGCTTTTAACAGTTCGTCTTCCGTTTCCTTCGTAAACTCTTTTCCATAACAGAAGTCCCAGGTCTCTCTGTTAAAGCACCCGGGACAGTGATGAGTACATCCGGAAACGAAGAGGGAGACTCTCACTCCCTCCCCGTTCGCGATGTCACATTTCTTGATTTCTCCGTAATACATCTTTTTCGTTTCCTGTTCTCTTATGCTGGACGCGCTTACTGTGAATAGTAATGCTGTATCCTACAGATGCAGCACCCTTTCCTTGATTTCCTGTGTCCTTCCCTGATTCCAGAACTGTGTACCGATGTATCCACAGGTACGTCTCGCCACATTCAGGGTGTTCTGATCACGGTTTCCGCAGTGAGGGCATTCCCACTCCAGTTTTCCGTCTTCTCCCGTTACGATCTTGATCTCTCCGTCGTATCCGCACGCCTGGCAGTAATCACTCTTTGTGTTCAGTTCCGCGTACATGATATTGTCATAAATGAACCGGATGACCTGAAGCACCGCCGGGATATTATCCTGCATATCCGGCACCTCCACATAGCTGATGGCTCCTCCGGTGGAAAGGGCCTGGAACTGAGACTCAAATTTCAGCTTGGAGAACGCGTCGATCTCCTCCGCCACGTTGACGTGGTAGCTGTTGGTGATATAACTCTTGTCCGTCACCCCCGGAATGATACCGAACCGCTTCTGAAGGCATTTTGCAAACTTGTATGTTGTACTTTCGATGGGAGATCCGTAAATGCTGAACGCGATGTTTGTCTCCTCTTTCCACTTGTCACAGGCATCGTTCATATGCTGCATTACTTCCAGGGCAAACGGTGTCGCTTCCGGATCCGTATGCGACTTTCCTGTCATGTACTTCACACACTCATACAGTCCGGCATATCCCAGAGAAATGGAAGAATATCCGCCATAGAGCAGCTTGTCGATGGGTTCTCCCTTCTTCAGACGAGCCAGCGCTCCGTACTGCCACAGGATCGGCGCCGCGTCCGAGAACGTCCCCTTCAATCTGTTATGCCTGCACATCAGAGCACGGTAGCACAGGTTCAGTCTCTCGTCAAATACCTTCCAGAACTTTTCCTTGTCTCCGCCCGATGAAAGCGCCACATCTACCAGATTGATGGTGACCACGCCCTGGTTGAACCTTCCGTAGAACTTATAGATCCCGTTCTCGTCCTTCCATGGATTCAGTGCGCTCCTGCAGCCCATCACAGGGAAGCAGTTTCCTTCTTTTAATTCTTTCATCTTCTTCTCAGAGATATAGTCCGGAACAAGCCGCTTTGCCGTACACTTTGCCGCAAGCTCTGTCAGGTAGTAGTATGGCTGCCCCTCCTCGATATTGTCCTCCTCAAGGACATAGATCAGTTTCGGGAATGCCGGCGTAACCCAGACGCCCGCCTCATTCTTCACGCCCTGATAGCGCTGCTTCAGCGTCTCCTCGATGATCATGGCAAGATCTTTCTTCTCCGCCTCGCTCTTCGCCTCGTTCAGATACATGAACACGGTCAGGAAAGGTGCCTGTCCGTTGGTCGTCATCAGAGTGATCACCTGATATTCAATGGTCTGGACTCCCTTTGTGATCTCCTTTTTCAGCCTGCGCTCTACGATCTCATGGAGCACTTCCTTCGGATACTCCATTCCCACCAGTTCCATCTCCTGGAGCACTTCTGTGCGGATCTTCTCTCTGGACACCTGGACAAAAGGCGCAAGATGCGCCAGGGAAATGCTCTGTCCGCCGTACTGGTTGCTGGCCACCTGAGCGATGATCTGGGTCGCGATGTTGCAGGCTGTTGAAAAGCTGTGCGGTTTCTCGATCATGGTCCCGCTGATGACCGTTCCATTCTGGAGCATATCCTCCAGGTTGACCAGATCACAGTTGTGCATGTGCTGTGCATAATAATCGGAATCATGGAAATGGATGATCCCCGCTTTGTCCGCCTCGACGATATCCTCCGGAAGGAGCATCCTCTGTGTCAGGTCACGGCTGACCTCTCCCGCCATGTAGTCTCTCTGCACACTGTTGACCGCCGGGTTCTTATTGGAGTTTTCCTGCTTCACATCCTCGTTGTTGCACTCGATCAGCGAAAGGATACGGTTGTCCGTAGTGTTCGCCCGGCGAACGAGGGAGCGTTTGTAGCGGTATCTCACATAACTTCTCGCCAGGTCAAAAGCCCCTGTCGCCATGATCTGATTCTCCACCATATCCTGGATCTCCTCCACGGATACGGCACGGTTCAGTTTATTACATTTAAATTCCACATATTCCGCGATGTCCTCGATCTGACCGTCACTGAGGCTTCTGTTCTCAGCGTTTGTATCCGCCTTTGTGACCGCGGTGATGATCTTTTTAATATCAAATACTTCTTCCGAGCCATTTCTCTTGATAATCTTCATTCTGATATTCTCCTATTGTATCAATTTGGTACAGGCATTATTCTAATACAAAATGTAGTGTTTGGCAATCCCAAAAACACACCATCATGTATTTTCAGAACAAACGCCGCATTTTCAGAGAATTTCTTTTTCCGGAAACATTTCACAGATTCTGTTATATAAAAACAGACAGGAAGTTGAATTTTCTGTCACTTCCTGTCTGAACGACTTTTTTCCCTTATTCAGCTGTTCTCCAACTTTTTATTTCAGAAATATTCTGACAATGGCCGTTCCCTTCTATCCCAGCGCCACATCCAGGATCATCATGAGTGTAAAACCAAGGGCGACTCCCACCGTGCCGATATTGGAATGGGCTCCGGTCTGAGCCTCCGGGATCAGTTCCTCTACCACCACATAGATCATTGCTCCTGCCGCAAAGGCAAGGAGATAAGGAAGAAGCGGGACCACCAGCCCGGTCAGAAGGATTGTCAGGAACGCCGCAACAGGCTCCACAATCCCGGACAACGCGCCGTATACAAAGGCTCTTTTTCTCGAAATCCCCTGTCCTTTCAAAGGCATGGAAATGATCGCCCCCTCAGGAAAGTTCTGGATCGCGATCCCCACGGAAAGCGTGAACGCCCCGGCGAGAGTCATCGCAGTATTTCCGGTCATGGCTCCGGCG
>DWUT01000279.1 GCA_019120615.1 Candidatus Mediterraneibacter norfolkensis | reverse complement strand
CTGTTCTACGAGAAGAGAGTCCCGCAGAAATCCGCATCTTTCCGCGACGGGGAGAGCATCTTAAAGCAGATCGAAAAGGAGGACAAACTGCTCTCCTATCCGTACGAGTCTATCCGTCCGTTCCTGAATATGCTCAACGAAGCAGCGGAGGACGACAGTGTGATCTCTATCAAGATGACGCTGTACCGTCTGGCAAAACAGAGCAAGATCATCGAGGCTCTCTGTGAGGCGGCGGAGAACGGAAAGGAAGTCGTGGTGCTGGTAGAGCTGCGTGCCCGCTTTGACGAAGAGAACAACATCCGCTGGTCCCGTATGCTTGAGAAGGCAGGGTGCCAGATCATCTATGGACTGGAGGGATACAAGGTACACTCCAAACTGTGCCTGATCACAAAGAAGGGCGCAGACGGCATCGAATATATCACGCAGATCGGAACCGGAAACTATAATGAGAAGACTGCAAGGCTTTATACGGATCTGTCTCTTATGACGGCTGACGAGCAGATCGGAATGGATGCGGCGAGAGTCTTCCAGGCACTGGCAAAGGGCGAGACCGTGGAGGAGTCTGAGCACCTTCTGGTGGCGCCGAAGTGCCTCCAGTCCAGGATCATCGATATGATCGATGAGGAGATACGGAATAAAAAGAACGGAGAGGATGCTTACATCGGGCTGAAGCTGAACTCTCTGACGGATAAGAAGATCATGGATAAACTGGTGGAAGCTTCCTGCGCAGGGGTTCACATCGATATGATCATCCGCGGGATCTGCTGTCTGATCCCAGGTGTGAAAGGCCAGACCGAGAATATCCATATCATCAGCATTGTGGGAAGATTCCTGGAGCATTCAAGGATCTATATCTTCGGATGCGGGGAGAACAGGAAATATTATATCTCGTCTGCAGACTTTATGACAAGGAACACTGTGAAGAGAGTGGAAGTCGCGGCTCCGGTCTATGATCCGGCGATCAAAACAAGGATCCAGGGAATGTTCGACCTGATGCTGGGCGACAACAGGAAAGCGAGAAAAGAGAATGCGGACGGGAAATATATTTTGGTAAAATGTGAGGGAGAGCCGGTGAATTCCCAGGAAGCCCTCTATCAGGAGGCATATGACAGGGCGGCGGAGCGGCTCCAGCCAAAAGCGCCGGAAGGAGGTCCGGTCCACGCCTGACATGGAAGGATCAAAAGAGTGATCTCTGACGGACAAAAGCAGACAACAGGGTGGTAGAATGATATTTAGATTTGGTGAACAGCTTATTTCAATGGAAATGGAGGATTGGGAAGCGGATCAGGTCCCGGCAGTCTTTGTCACGGACTCCCGGCATGCCGACGAGATACTGGCAAAGGCAGGGATCCTGTACGAGAATGAGATACAGATCTCAAAGATCGGATTCTGCAGGCTGGAAAACCAGCAGGACTGTGTGGTGGGGACGCTCTGCATCCCCAGGCTTCTGGATGTCCTGGGGAGCAGGTACAGGATGTACTTTTTTGTCAACAGGAGCAATGTGGTGATCGTGGATGATGAAAACTTTTCACTCCGACTGATCCGAAGGATCCAGCAGAAACGGACCCACCAGGGGGAGACAAAAGAGCGGTTCCTCTACAACTTTATCGCAGAGTTCATGAGCCGGGACCAGGAGATGCTGGTGGCCTATGAGAGAAAGCTCCTGAACATGGAGGAAGAGATCACGAGGGACCACACCACGAATTTTCAGAGCAAGCTGATGCCGATAAGGAGGGAACTTCTGAACCTCCGGAGCTACTACGATGAAATGATGGACCTGAGCAGGGAACTGGAGGAGAACGAGAATGGATTTTTCCTGAAAAAACAGCTCAAATATTTCGGAACTCTGACAGACCGCGCCGACCGTCTGATGAGCAAGACCGGACATCTGCTGGAATACGCCCAGCAGGTCAAGGAGGCTTATCAGGCGCAGATCGACGCGCGCCAGAACAGCAATATGCAGTTTCTGACCGTGATATCCACGATCTTTTTCCCTCTGACTCTCATCACAGGGTGGTTCGGGATGAACTTCCAGAACATGCCGGGCCTGAAAGACGGTTATCCCTGGGTGGTGGCGCTCAGCGTCGTTGTCATTGTGGGATGTATCATCATATTTAAACGGAAACATATCATCTAAACAGAATCTGAACATAATACGATGTGATATTATCACCTTCTTAATGAAAATTGTCTTATGATAAAGACAAGAAAAGAAGGTGATTTTTATGTTGAGAGATTTTTTATTACTTATTATCGTGGCAGGAGGATTCCTGTACGGACTGAAGCTCATGGGTATGCTCGACAGATTTATCGGTCAGCAGCACACAGAGAAAAAGAGGGAAGAAGAAAAGACAAAAGAGTATGCCGTCATATTCGGCAGCAGGGAAGAACCGGAGCTGAAACAGTGGTTTGAGTCAGCCGGATTCGAAGTACTTTTTATCGATGAGATCCAGATGCAGAAGGAATGGAAGGACGTCCGGTATGTAGTGGCACTGGGCGAGTCGGATGTTGACAATCTTTCCCTCTGCAGTTTGTTCCGAAAGACCTGTCCAAAGGCAGAATTCTACAGTATCTGTAATGAGCGGGCTGTGAGAAAGCTGTACAGACAGGCAGGAGCGATCTCCTTTTTCAGCAGGGAGGACCTGATGCAGCGGATGGAACTGATCACACTGGGACATGAGGCGGGGGCGGCATGATGAAAAAATGGATTCGTCGTCTGACACAGACGCAGATGATCGTGATCGGGTTCTGCCTGGTCATACTTACGGGAACGCTGCTCCTGATGCTCCCGGTCTCTACCAGGGAAGGTGTCGTGACATCGCCGGTGGACGCACTGTTCACGACGGTGTCCGCTTCCTGTGTGACAGGACTCATCATTGCAGATACATATCAGTACTGGTCCACATTCGGGCAGATCGTGATCATCTGCCTGATCCAGATCGGTGGATTGGGATTTATGACCATCGGCGTCTTCTTTGCCATGGTCCTGAGAAAAAAGATCGGGCTCTGGGTGAGAGGAACACTCCAGGAGAGCGTAAACTTCATGCAGACAGGCGGGATCGTACGGCTGGCGAAGAAGATCATCATAGGAACCGCTATATTTGAAGGAACCGGAGCCCTGATCCTGTCGATCCATTTCAGCCGGACCATGGAACCGGCACAGGCGGTCTATTACGGGATCTTCCACTCCGTTTCCGCATTCTGCAATGCGGGATTTGACCTGATGGGAAAGGACGGGGAGTATGTCTCCCTTACGGGATATTCCGGAGACTGGGTGGTCAACCTTGTGATCATGCTGCTGATCATCATCGGCGGTATCGGATTTTTTATCTGGAACGACTTGTCCGAACACAAACTGCATTTCTGGCGGTGGCGGCTGCATACGAAGATCACGATCCTGATGACGCTGATCCTGATCTTCGGGGGCGCGGCTGTTTTATTTGTCCTTGAATATGATAATACACTGGTGGGAAGACCGCTGGACGAACAGATCCTCTGTTCCCTGTTTGGATCCGTGACGGCGAGGACGGCCGGGTTTAACACGGTGGACACGGCGGCGCTGACGGACAGCAGCAAGCTGTTCACTTCCCTGCTCATGTTTATCGGAGGAAGCCCCGGCTCCACGGCGGGCGGTATCAAGACGACCACTTTTGTTGTACTTATCGCTTACGTGTCCTCCGGGCTCTTTGACAAAAAAGAGTGCAGCATGTTTGGACGGAGGCTCAGTACGGACGCGATCCACAAGGCGGGCACAGTGCTCTGTACGAATCTGACCCTGTGTGTGACGGCAGTGCTGGTCATCGTCACAGCTACATCACTGGATGTGACAGACGTGATATTTGAGGTGGCGTCCGCGATGGGCACTGTGGGAATGTCTGCAGGGATCACAAGGGATCTGGATACCATATCAAAGCTTGTCCTGATCTTCCTTATGTTCTGCGGAAGGGTCGGAAGCATGACGTTTGCCCTTTCGCTGAAGGGGCATAAAGTGGAACCGCCGGTGAAGCTTCCGGAAGAGCAGGTAATGATCGGATAATGACCGGATATGACAGGATAAAGACGGTAGGAGGAGAAAAATGAAATCAGTTTTGATCATAGGAATGGGAAGGCTCGGACATCATCTGTGTACCAATATGGCAGAAATGGGAAATGAGGTCATGATCGTTGACAAAAATGAAGAGTCCATGCAGGATCTGCTTCCTGTGGCGGTGATGGCAAAAGTCGGGGACTGTATGAAAGAAGACGTTTTAAGGAGCCTGGGCGTGGGAAACTTTGACATCTGTTTTGTGTGTATCGGTTCCGATTTTCAGAGCAGCCTGGAGATCACCAGCCTGCTTAAGGAATTGGGGGCGAAATATGTTGTGAGTAAGGCGAACCGGGATATCCAGGCGAAGTTCCTTCTTCGGAACGGAGCGGACGAGGTGATCTATCCGGAGCGGGATGTGGCAGAGAGATTTGCCGTGAAATACGGGAGCAACAAAGTGTTTGATTATATTGAGATGGCGGAGGGATATTCGATCCTTGAGATCCCGCCGATGAAAGGATGGGTCGGAAAGAGCATCGGTCAGCTTGCGATCCGCTCCCGGTATCACGTGAGCATCCTGGGAATAAAGGTGAACGGTCATCTGCAGTTCCTGCCTCATCCGGACCGGGTCCTGGAACAGGAGGACCATCTGATGATCGTGGGGATGAAAAAAGATATAGAACGTATCTTGGCAAGTATTGCTTAAGATGCTATGATGAGGTGTGACCGGGGTGCCGGCGCAGCATGATGCTGTGCCGGCATCGGTATTTGACTATGGACAGGAGATGAGGAGCAGTATGAAAAAAAACGGAGGAATGACCAGGAAAACGGAATGGAAAGAGCGGTTTGCAGACATCCTGTATACACTTTTTATCGTTGCCGCGGCAAGCCTGTTCTGTCTGCTCCTGAATGAGGCAGGAGTGATGAAAGAAAATGTGCTGATGGTATTCCTGATCGGTGTCCTTCTTGTCGGTGCTTTTACATCAGGGTATGAGTACGGCATCATCGGGGCGGTGGTCAGTGTCCTGCTGTTCAATTACTTTTTTACGGTCCCTGTCCATACGTTTGCGATCATGAATCCGGACGATGTGGTCCTGATGGCACTGTTCCTTGCCGTTTCCTGCATCTCGTCGGGGATGACAGCGAGATTCCGGAAGCAGGCGGCGATCGCGGAGGAGAATGAGAAAGCGGCGAGGCGCATGTCCGAGATGTCGGAAAAGTTTATCAATGTCACCGGAAAAGAACATATCATCGAGCTGGGGATCCGGTATATACAGGAGAATACGGGATACAGGGCATCTGTGGAGATCTATGGGGATGAGAGCGGGCAGGAAGAGAATGAGACCGGTTATGTCATCTTTCCGATCGGAGGCATCCTGCAGAAGATCGGGGAACTGAAAGTGTTTACAGACGACAACGGGCTTGGATCTGAACAGGAGATCTTTATCCGCGCAGCGGCGGGACAGATCGGGATCGCGCTGGACCGGGAACTGATCTATTCTGAACAGGAAAAGACCCGCCTGGAGGTGGAGCGGGAGCACTTAAAGAGCAGCATGCTGCGCAGCATCTCGCATGACTTCCGTACGCCTCTGACAGGGATCATCGGCGACTGCGACATGATCCTTGCAAGCCGTGATGCGGATGAGGAGGAAAAAGAGAGCCTTGTAAATGATATCCGTGAACAGAGCATGTGGCTTACTCGGACGATGGAGAATATCCTGAGCATGACAAAGCTGGAAGGCGGTACGGACTTTATCGACCGCCGGCAGGAAGTCCTGGAGGATCTTGTCTATGAGGCGGAGCGGCACATCACAGGGCTTCGGGAACATCGCAGATTTCAGAACTCCGTGCCTGAGGAAGTCCTTACGGCGGAGGTGGATGGAAGGCTGATCATACAGGTGCTCGTCAATCTTCTGGACAATGCCATGAAAAATACGGGGGAAGGCGGTACGATCCGCCTGAGTCTTTCTTTTCAGGACAATAAAGCGTACTTTGTCGTGGAAGACAACGGGAAGGGGATCAAGCCCGGGATGGAGCAGCAGATCTTCGGGGAGTTTGTCTCTGTGAGTGAAAAAAGCCCGGACCAGAAACGGGGGATCGGTCTGGGACTTGCGATATGCAAAGAAGTGGTGGAAGCCCACGGGGGAAAGATATGGGCGGAAAACAGACTGGAAGGAGGTGCCCGCTTTACATTCTGGCTGAAAGCGGAAGCGGCGGGATGACAGAATCATGGATAATAAAAAGACGATACTGATCGTGGAGGACGATAAATATATCATACATTTTCTATCAATGAGCTTTAAGGAAGAAGCTTATGCGTTTCAGGTGGCAGGGACAGTGAAGGAGGCGGTGAGCCTGTTCTATGCAAACCGTCCGGACCTTGTGATCCTGGACCTGGGACTTCCGGATGGGGACGGGATGGAAGTCATACACAGCATCCGTGAGATTGCGGACACTCCGGTGATCGTCGTCTCTGCGAGGCAGGAGGAAGAGGAGAAGATCCATGCCCTGGACGCTGGGGCGGACGACTATGTGACAAAGCCGTTCTATATGGGAGAACTTCTGGCACGGATCCGGGCGGCGCTCCGAAAGGCAGAGATCTATCCACAGGAGAAGGCATCCTGTTTTGAACAGGGAGACCTGCTTGTGGATTATGAAAAACGGAGAGTAGAGGTGGGAGGAACGGAAGTCCACCTGACACCGATCGAATATAAGATATTAAGCCTGCTCATCGCAAACCGGGGCAAAGTGCTGACACACCACTATATCCTGAAAGAGATCTGGGGATATGCAGAGGGAGTGGAAGCAGGGACGCTCCGTGTGTTCATGGCGACGCTCCGCAGAAAGATCGAGAAAAACCCTTCCGACCCCCAGCATATCATCACGGAGGTCGGAGTGGGGTATCGGTTTAAATAAAAAGAGAACCTGTCTTCATCTGCAGAGGGAATCCAGGATGTCGGGGAGATTCCGTGAACGGGCGAAGAGCTGATAGTCCGGCTCGTGGATATCCTCCAGATAGTGGGCGTCCGAGCAGCAGATCACATTACATTTTTTGAAATAAGGATGTTCCCGCCGTATCCGGTGGAGGTTTTTAAAGTCATGGAATTCCGCGCAGGTGAAGGTGCTCTCCGGCGGGACAAAGCCCAGGTTGGAGAGAACGCTGGTGGAGGATTTGTCTACATGTGCCGGATATGCGAGCCCGCCAGAGCGTTCTGCCAGGAGAAATGCCTCGTCAAAGGAGATCGTGGTCGCGTTGATCAGAAGATGTCCTTTTGTTCCGATGACTTCGTCCTGTTCATCCATGACCTGCTGTTTCCCGAAGATATCCTCCCGGTTCGGGACCGGCAGGAGCCTGCCGGATACGAGCCGGTCGAACTCCAGGGCACGGTCCAGCGAGGGAAAGAGGCAGACTACGTGGACTTCCTCCGCGGTGGTCAGCTCCATGCCGGGGATCACGGTGACGCCGTATTTTTTTCCGTGATATATGGCAGCAGGACAGTTGGCGCAGGAATTGTGGTCTGTCAGTGCGATCACGTCAAGCCCTTTTACCGCCGCCATCCCAACCAGGTTGGCTGGCGTCATATCGTCATCCCCGCATGGGGAAAGGCAGGAATGGATATGCAGGTCGTAGAAAAGAGGGATCATGGCATGCCTGCCTGATAGATCTTTAATGCCGCGTCAAAGACCGGGAGATCTGTGGAGAGGACGGCGATCCCCTCCGACCCGGCTTTTTCAAGCGTCCCGTCATCCAGAGACACGCCCTCCGCGAGAACGATACATGCCGTGTCTGTCAGAGATGCAACGGCGAGGGTGTTCCGGTTCCCCATCACAGTTACCCAGACGCCGTCTGCGGGAGCCTTGCCCATGGCGACGCTTAAGAGGTCGCAGCAGAAGATCCTGGAGATCTCACGGTCCGGATCCCCGTTTGCGAGAATCCGGAATCCGGGCAGTTTCAAAACCGTATCTAATCTCATGACACAGGTTCCTCCTTTCTGGCAGTTTCGGGCACGCCGAAGGAGGCGAGCTCAGTAGTCAGTTCTTTAATATATCTGTGGAGCAGTCTGTCGTCCTCTTCGGAAAGGGATGTCCCTGAGCCGGAAGAATCTGTCAGGTGCTCGATCTTGCGGGACAGGTCCGCGATGTTGGCTCGGAGCACATAGATGCAGTCATTCGCGGTGGCGTCGCCCCGCACGATATCCTCTGCCAGCGTCTGACAGGTGGGGGCTCCGCAGGAGCCGCAGTCCAGTCCGGGGAATATTGCCGTCAGTTCTTCTACTTTTCCCATCATCTGAAGGCTTTCTCTGAACGTATTGCCCAGGCGGAATACGGGTTCGTATTCCACATTGTCAGCCCAGTAGATGTTTGTAAGCTCCGGGTTGTCTGCTAGATGATTCTTGGAAACAGGCTGATAACGGACCAGCCTTTTCGTTTTCGCAGCGGCGATATAGGCGTTTTCTACGGTGAGGGTCCCGCCCACGCATCCTCCGCTGCAGGCGTTCAGCTCCACGAAAGTCAGACCATGAAGTTTTTCATCCTCCAGTTCTTCCAGTACCTGAAGGATATTGACGATCCCGTCCGCGGCGAGGTAGTTGTCCACCAGCAGTCCGCCAGCTTCCCCGCCGGCATTGCTCCAGCCGATGCCGATCCGCCCGGAAGCGGAGAGGGGCTCAAGCTGCGTCTCATCGTGCTTCATGTGGGGCAGAAGGAGCGGGTAGACGTCCTTGATGGCCACCACATTGTCGATACTGCTCTTTTCAATCCCCAGAGGAGCTTTGGCATAGGAAACCTTTGATGGACAGGGAGAGATAAAGATGATCCCGATCTCATCCGGCTTCAGCCCGGTCTTTTTCATGGCCCGGGCACGAGCGATCTCCGCAGCCACTTCCACAGGCGCCTTGATGGGAAGGAGACGGGAGACCAGGGAAGGAAATTTCACCCGGATCAGTCTCACTACGGAAGGGCAGGCGGAACTGATAAAGGGGGCGTCTTCCGCGTGTACTTTGATGTATTCCCTTGTGGCTTCTGAGACAAGTTCCGCCGCTGCACTGACCTCATATACGTCGTCGAATCCGAGCTTCAGAAGCGCGTTCAGCACGATGTCCGCGTTTGTCAGGTTGTTATACTGGGCGTAGAGGGAAGGCGCCGGCAGAGCCACGGTATATTTGAAATTGTTGATGACAGAAAGAGGATCATAGACCGGGATCTTTGCATGATGAGGACAGTAGGAAATGCATCTGCCGCAGTCGATACAGAACCTGTCTATGATATGAGCCTTTCCGTTATGTACCCGGATTGCCTGGGTGGGGCAGTGCTTGATACAGTTGATGCAGCCCCTGCAGGCGGACTCCTTCAGCCGGACTGAGCGCATGAATTTGTTTGTGTTCATAGAGGTGCCGCCGCCTCCTTTCTTTGAAAGTCATCTGATATATACCTTCATGGTGATCGTGGTCCCTTTCCCCACTGTAGTGTCGATCTGCATTTCGTCCGTATATTTTTTCATGTTCGGAAGTCCCATGCCGGCTCCGAAGCCCAGGGAGCGGACTTCAGGGCGGGCAGTGGAATAACCCTCCTGCATGGCCTTCTCCACATCGGGGATGCCGGGACCTGTGTCGGAAAGGACCATGGTGATCTCTGTGTCGGAGACAGTGACCGTGATCTTCCCGCCGTCCGCGTGGATGACCATATTGATCTCACCTTCATACATTGCGATGGCGACTTTCCGGATTACATCGCTGTCAAGGCCGAGCTGCTTCAGCTTGTTTTTCATTGAACTGCTGGCCTCACCTGCCCTGGTGAAATCATCTCCGTCTATTTCATATCGGAATGTCAGAGCCTGGCTCATCTAAGCACCTCATCTTAATCCGTGCTCATACAGAATGCCGCAGGCAGTGAACATATAGTGCTCGGTCGCGAGGATGGCGATCCCTTTGCCCACCGCAAGCGCAAGCATGTTCTCATCCGGCATTTTTCCACGTACAAAGATGATACAGACGATGTCCAGCATCTCGGCGGTGCGCACGACCTGAGGATTGCAAAGTCCGGTGATGAGTACGGAACATCTGGAACCGTATGCGAGCACGTCGCTCATCATGTCGGCGGAAAAAACAAACTCTACGTCCAGATCCGCCATCTCCTCGCCGTATAGGAACCTGGCGTCAAGGACTTCCTGCATTTCTCTGATGGTCATAATTCCTCCTGATAAAAGAAAATCCAGAATCTGTTTTTTGTTACAAAAAGTTATATTCAGTATATCAGCCGTATGTGCAAAAAGCAATGAAAGAGTCTGACAAAATATGCGTTATGAGTTAAATATACACAAAAAATTAATATTATAACAGTAGAAGTTTGTAATCTTGTATGATATCATATACAAAATGACGACAGTTCAATCATGCAGCGCCAGATCCGTGGCGCATGGCTGAGCGAAAGCGAACAGAAACGGAGGTTGAAGAATGGCTGATAAGAAAGCGGCTGTTCCATTCGCGGGGACGAAGGAACAGGAGGAGGCGCTGAAGAAGGCGATCGATGAGCTTAAGGGCGAGAAGGGGGCTCTTATGCCGATCCTGCAGAAGGCTCAGGATATATATGGTTACCTTCCAAGGGAAGTGCAGAAGATGATCTCGGATGAGACCGGTATCCCGATGGAAAAGATCTACGGAGTGGCAACTTTTTACTCCCAGTTCACGCTGAATCCGAAGGGAAGATACCGGATCTCTGTCTGTCTGGGTACGGCATGTTATGTGAAAGGGTCCGGAGATATCTACAATGCCCTGATGGAAAAGCTGGGGATCGTGGGAGGCGAGTGCACGCCGGATGGAAAGTTTTCTCTGGATGCGTGCCGGTGTGTCGGCGCCTGCGGACTGGCGCCGGTCATGATGATCAACGAGGAAGTCTACGGGCGCCTGACCGTGGACGACCTGGACGGCATCCTGGCAAAGTACGAGTAGGTCGATGATGCCGGAGATCGCTCTGAATATTCTGGATATTGCGGAAAACTCTGTGCGGGCGGACGCTTCCCTGATCGGGATCACGGTTTCTGTGCAGCCGGAAGAAGATACGCTCACCGTCAGTATAAAGGACGACGGATGCGGCATGACGCCGGAGGAGGCAGGAAAAGTGCTGGATCCCTTCTTTACAACGAGGACGACGAGAAAAGTGGGGCTTGGGGTCCCTTTTTTCAAGCAGGCGGCAGAGAGCGCGGGAGGCAGTTTTCAGATCGATTCAGAGATAGGGAAAGGAACTGAAGTAACGGCGGTGTTCCGGCTGTCCCATATCGACAGGATGCCGCTGGGAGATATCAGCTCTGTCATCCATACGCTGATCGTGTTCAACGAACCGGTCGATTTCAGATATACATACAGGTACGGAGAAAAAAGCTTTGTGCTGGATACCAGGGAAATGAGGGAGATACTCGGAACGGAGATCTCATTCAGAGAACCTGAGGTATCGGCGTTTATCCGGGAATACCTGGAGACAGGGAAAGAAGAGACGGATGGGGGAACTGAGATATAGTAAGAATGGAGGTAATATATGAAATCATTGGAAGAACTGCGTGCCATCAGGGCAAAAATGCAGGGAAAGGTGGGCGTGCGCGCGGAGAATGAGAACCAGATCCGGGTCGTCGTGGGAATGGCGACCTGCGGGATCGCCAGCGGGGCGCGGCCAGTCCTTACTGCTCTTTCTGACGCGGTACAGGAGCAGAACCTGTCGGAGAAGATCTGTGTGACACAGACCGGCTGCATCGGACTGTGCCAGTATGAACCCATCGTGGAAGTAATGGAACCGGGGAAAGAGAAGGTGACGTATGTAAAGATGACGCCCGAGAAAGCACTGGAGGTGCTTCGCATGCACCTGCTGGGAGGTCAGGTGGTCACAAAATACACGCTGAGCGCTGTTCAGGACGGACTGAAATAGAAAAGGAGGGAAAGCTATGTATCGTTCACATGTACTTGTCTGCGGCGGTACCGGATGTACCTCCTCGGGCAGCCAGAGGATCATAGACCGGCTGGAAAAAGAGATCGCGGCGAATGGCCTGGCTGAGGAAGTCGGCGTAGTGAAGACAGGGTGTTTCGGACTGTGTGCTCTGGGTCCCATTATGATCGTCTATCCGGAGGGAACGTTTTATTCCATGGTCCAGGAGGATGACATTCCGGAGATCGTGTCCGAGCACCTGCTCAAGGGAAGGGTCGTCCGCCGTCTCCTCTATGATGAGACCACAAAGACAGAGAAGATCATCCCTCTCAATGAGACGAATTTTTACAAAAAGCAGCACAGGGTAGCGCTCCGCAACTGCGGCGTCATCAACCCGGAAGAAATCGAAGAATACATAGGGACCGGTGGATATGAGGCTCTTGGTATCGTCCTGACGGAGAAAAAGCCGGAGGATGTGATCCAGATCCTTCTGGACAGCGGCCTGAGGGGAAGGGGCGGCGCAGGATTCCCGACAGGACTGAAATGGAAGTTCGCGGCGGCAAATGAGGCGGATCAGAAATATGTCTGCTGCAACGCAGACGAGGGAGATCCGGGGGCATTCATGGACCGTTCCATCCTGGAGGGGGATCCCCATGCAGTGCTGGAGGCCATGGCTATCGCGGGTTACGCCATCGGTGCTTCCCAGGGATATATCTATGTCCGCGCCGAGTATCCCATCGCGGTAAAACGTCTCGAGATCGCGATCGCGCAGGCAAGGGAGTACGGCCTTCTCGGGGAAAATATATTTGACTCCGGATTTGATTTTGACATTGAACTGAGGCTGGGCGCAGGCGCGTTCGTCTGCGGCGAGGAGACGGCTCTTATGACGTCCATCGAGGGAAACAGAGGCGAGCCCAGGCCCCGTCCGCCCTACCCGGCGCTGAAAGGGCTGTTCCAGAAACCGACGATCCTGAACAACGTGGAGACCTATGCAAATATTCCTCAGATCATCGTGAACGGGCCCGAGTGGTTCGCCTCCATGGGAACCGAGAAGTCCAAGGGGACCAAGGTGTTCGCCCTGGGCGGAAAGATCCACAACACCGGTCTTGTGGAGATCCCCATGGGAACGACCCTGCGGGAGATCGTGGAGGAGATCGGAGGCGGCGTGCCGAACGGAAAGAAGTTCAAGGCGGCCCAGACCGGGGGACCCTCCGGAGGATGTATCCCGGCGGAGCATTTTGACGTCCCCATTGATTATGACAATCTGATCGCCATCGGCTCCATGATGGGGTCCGGCGGGCTGATCATCATGGATGAGGACACCTGCATGGTGGACATCGCCAAGTTTTTCCTGGAATTTACTGTGGATGAATCCTGCGGCAAATGTACGCCCTGCCGGATCGGGACCAGGCGGATGCTGGAGATCCTGGAGAAGATCACTAAGGGACAGGCGACTATGGAAGATCTGGATAAACTGGAGGAACTCTGTTACCATCTGAAAGAAAATTCCCTGTGCGCTCTGGGACAGACGGCGCCCAACCCGGTGCTTTCCACCCTGCGCTATTTCCGGGATGAATATATAGCGCATATCGTGGATAAGAAATGTCCGGCAGGCGTCTGCAAGGATCTTGTCCAGTACCGGATCGATCCGGATAAATGTAAGGGATGTACGCTCTGCGCAAGGACCTGTCCTGCGGATGCAATCATCGGCAAGGTGAGAGAGATCCATATGATCAATCCGGAGAAATGTCTGAAGTGCGGCGCATGTATGGAAAAATGCCGCTTCGGCGCGATCTACAAAGAATAGGAGGGCGTAAGAAGTATGGAAAATGTGAATTTAAAGATCAACGGTCTGAACGTCACCGCGCCTGCCGGCTCCACGATCCTGGAAGCGGCCCACGGAGCGGGGATCCATATTCCTACGCTGTGCTGGCTGAAAGAGATCAATGAGATCGGCGCGTGCCGTATGTGCGTGGTAGAGGTAAAAGGGGCGAAGGGGCTTGTGGCCGCCTGTGTCTATCCGGTGGCGGAAGGCATGGAAGTAAGGACGAATACAAAGCGGCTCCTGGATGCAAGGAAAAGGACTCTTGAGCTTCTCCTGTCAACTCATGACAAGAAATGCCTGTCCTGTGTCAGGAGCGGACACTGCGAGCTCCAGGAACTGTGTCAGGAACTGGGTGTGGAGGACGAGGATCATTTCGCCGGGGAGAGAAATCACTATGAGCCGGACACCAGCGCGGTACATATGATCCGTGACAATAATAAATGCATCCTCTGCCGCAGGTGTTCCGCAGTGTGCGAAAAAGTACAGTCCGTGGGCGTGATCGGACCGAATAACCGTGGGTTTGCCACATTCATCGGATCGGCATTTGAAATGGGACTGGGAGATACCAGTTGTGTGGGCTGCGGTCAGTGTATTGCCGCCTGTCCTACGGGAGCGCTCTATGAAAAAGATAATACGGACGACGTCCTTGCGGCGATCGCGGATGAGTCGAAACATGTGGTGGTACAGACGGCGCCCGCGGTCCGTGCGGCGCTGGGAGAAGAGTTCGGATATCCCATGGGCACCGATGTGGAAGGAAAGATGGCCGCGGCGCTCCGGAGGATCGGATTCGACAAGGTGTTTGATACGGATTTCAGCGCGGACCTGACCATTATGGAAGAGGCACATGAATTTCTTGACCGGGTACAGAATGGCGGAGTCCTGCCCATGATGACGTCCTGCTCTCCGGGATGGATCAAATACTGTGAACATTATTACCCGGATCAGCTTGCCCACCTCTCAAGCTGTAAATCTCCCCAGCAGATGTTCGGGGCGATCACCAAGACCTACTATGCGGAGAAGATGGGGATCCCGCCGGAGGATATTGTCTGCGTCAGCGTCATGCCCTGCACGGCGAAGAAGTTCGAACTCCAGCGGGATGATCAGTATGCGGCAGGAGTGCCGGATGTGGATATCTCTATCACTACAAGAGAACTGGCAAGGCTGATCCGCAAGGTGGGGATCAATTTCCGCAGTCTTCCCGACGAGGGATTTGACGATCCGCTGGGAGAGTCCACGGGAGCCGGCGTGATCTTCGGAGCAACCGGAGGAGTTATGGAGGCGGCTCTGCGGACCGCAGTGGAAAAACTGACGGGAAAAGAACTGGAGAAACCGGAATTTACGGAAGTGAGAGGCACGGACGGGATCAAGGAAGCAACTTATAATGTGGCGGGGATGGATGTGAAAGTTGCGGTAGCATCAGGCCTTGGCAACGCGAAGATCATCATGGATAAAGTCCGCGCCGGCGAGGCGGATTATCACTTTATCGAGATCATGTGCTGTCCGGGCGGCTGCGTCAACGGCGGAGGCCAGCCCCGGGTGCATGCGGATGTGAGGAATTTTGAAGATGTGAAGGCAATCCGGGCGAAAGCGCTGTACGATAACGATGCGGCAAAGACGATCCGGAAGTCCCATGAGAACCCGGCGATCAGAAAGGTATATGAAGAGTATCTGGGAGAGCCGGGCAGCGAGCGGGCGCATCAGATCCTGCATACCACGTATGTGAAGAGGACGATCAACTGATTTGAAATTGGCGGGAGGGAGTAGGCGGCGTCCGCCGGGGAGGTGTATTGCCTTCAGACCCGCTTCCGCTTGGAGAACGGCGCAGCGGTACATAAGAGCGCAAAAGACGCGCTCTAAGTACCGCTGCGTTGTTTTCCGAGTGCGAACGTGTCCGCAGGCAATTTGTCCCTCCGGCGGATGCTTTGCTTCACTTGCGGATTTAAATCTACTCCGTCACTTTCACCCTTGGATAGGAGTTGGTCATTCCTCCGTACATATCGAAGAAGGACAGGTATGCATTGTCGGTGCAGTCGTCGTCTACCACCCATGCAAAGGTGCATTCCAGAGTCTCTCCGGCGCCAATCTCGGCAAACCGTACATGTTTCTTCTGATTGTCCGTGTACTGCTGGACGCTCTGATAGAGTGGCTCGCCGTCCACACTCAGAGCCTGATATGCAGCGGTTGCGGACTGTATGTCGAATCTTGTATAGTTTCCATCCTCATCTTTGCGGAGATACTCAAGCATGGGGGTGATATATTCCTCGGTGGAAGAATCTCCGGTATTTGTGATCTCTACCGTCGCGACGATGAATTTTGAGTCGGCGGTCTCCAGATTATCCTTGCTGAGGCTGCCGCTGGCGGGCGAATACCGTTCATGAGACTTCAGTGTGCCGTCCTCGTTCAGGAGCGGGGCAACGGTGCCGTCATAATCCGGTACATAATTCTCCTTCGGGAACTGGTCCAGAGGAAGGGAATCGACAAGTTTGACGTCAGTTACTTTGAATTCTGTCTTATTGTCTTTATCCTGCGGATCTGTGATCACATCACCTACATTGTAGAAGAGAGAACTGTCATAGGCCGAGTCAAAATCTGCCGTCTGCTCGTCTTTGATCTTCGCAATCTCTTCATCGGTGGCATAGGGGACCGTTTCATCTGACACCTGGATATCGAGCCCTTCTGCAACTTTCAGTGCCTCATCGTCAGCGAGATCAGTGCCGTTCAGAAAGACCTGGATCATATAGCCGTACTCTTCGTTGGTGAGAATGACATCCTGACGTATTGTATCATCATCGGTATGGATACTGTCGGAAGAGAACAGATCCACATTCATTCCTCCGATCTCTACTGTCTTGATGTAGTCGCCTTTGTCTATCGGTGAGGATGTGCCGCCGTCAGTCTGTGACATCAGATAGAGGTCGGCTGCGTTGCGGGTAATGATGCTCATGTTTCCGTCAGTATCATTGTTATGCCACTGCCCCTCATATGGTCCCTCTTTCTGGTACTTATATCCTTCCGGAACGTAAGTGGGGGTCGATGTGACTATATGAGCCTCTTTTGTCTCAGGATCTACAGAGATATTGTAGGCGAGCGTACCGTCCTTCTCAGTGAGGTCAACTTTCAGCAACTGGTTTACCGCGAATGCGGTGATGCCAAGTCCTGCAGTCAGGGCGGCGGCCGCTGCGATGGTGACCCATACCTTTTTCTTTTTCATCCGGACCGGGCGCGTTTTCTTAGAAGTGCCGCCTTTGTTATGCTCTTCCGGGGCGGCTGCGGTCAGTCCCAGTCTGTCATAGGTTTCTTTTATCTTTTCATCCACAGATGCAGGGATGACAGCGTCGTTTTTCAGGATCTGTTCCATTTCTTCCTGTGAAAATTCTTTTTTCAAAATGATTCCTCCTTTCGGATCATGGCCTTGTATCATAACATCTGTTTCGGGCAACATACTGTATCAGGTCGCCGCGCTCTGTGCGGACCAGATCTCCCGGAATTTTTTCCGTCCCCGGGTCAGACGGGTCTTTACCGTATTTTCTTCCATGTCGAGAAGCTGTGCGATCTCGCTGATCTTGAAGCCTTCTCCATAATAGAGAAGAAGGACCGTGCGGTATTTTTCGTCGAGAGAGCGCATCAGTTCCTCGAATTCACAGTTTTTCAGTTCCATACAGATCTCTCCCTGCTCCGGGAATTCCGCTGTCGGGTGTTCCCGCCTGTTTTTGCGGATGATATCGATGCATTTATTGATCGTGATGCGGATCAGCCAGGTCCGGAAGTAGTCCGGATTTACCAGATGCGGTATGGACCGGTAACAGGCCTCGATCGTATCCTGAAGCGCATCCGCGATATCTTCCTCGTTCTGAAAATAACTCCGGGCCACTTTGTACATGCTCTGCTTGTTCCGTTCGATCAGTTCGATGAATGCCTGGGCATCTCCTTTCTGGGCTTTGATGACAAGGTATTTCAGAGAGATCCCCTCCTTTCTCTTTGAGAGTTCCATTATAGCATTTCCTCCTCCTTTCCGGCGGATCTGTGCTGCAGCACTTTGTACCGTTGTTTAACGGTTACATCTATTAGACAATGCCGGGAGGGCAAAAGGTTTCATCAGATAGGAATAAAATTCATAGTGACGGTCAGGGGGCCGGGGTTTTACTGGATATTCCCACAGGGCTCTGGTAAAATGGTGCTAACAGAAAAAACGTGCGTAAAACGTCCGGTAGAAGCCGGAATTGCAAGGAGGATATGTAAGATGAGAGTCATTGACTTTAAGGACGCAAAATGCCGCCATTGTTACAAATGTGTCCGTCACTGTGCGGTGAAGGCGATCTCTGTGCGGGACGAGCAGGCGCGCATCATGGTGGATCACTGCATCAACTGCGGAAGATGCCTGGAGGTCTGTCCCCAGAACGCAAAGACGTTTGCCAGTGACCTGGACCGGGTGAAAGGATACCTGCGCCGGGGATGCCGAACCGTGATCTCCATCGCACCGTCCTATGCGGGGGTGCTGGAGTTTGACAGGCCGGGGCAGGTGGTTGACGCGTTGCAGAGACTTGGATTTGCGGAGGTCAGGGAGACGGCGGAGGGCGCGGCTCTGGTGACGAACGAGTATAAGAAACTGGTTCGGGAGGGGAAGATGCCGAATATCATCACCACATGCTGCCCCAGCGTGAATGATCTGATCGAGAAATACTATCCCGACTGTGCAAATCTGATGGCTCCGGTGGTATCCCCCATGATCGCGCATGGACGCTATATAAAGAAGATTTACGGATCAGACGCGAAAGTGGTCTTTCTGGGCCCCTGCATTGCCAAGAAACAGGAGGCGGAAGGGGATGCCCGGGTGACGGGAGCGGTGGATGCCATACTGACATTTGAAGAACTTGCGCTGTGGCTGAAAGAAGAGGGAATCGATCTTCGTTCCTGTGAGGAGAAACCTATGGGGAATCCGGACCCCAGGATCAACCGGCTCTACCCGGTCAGCGGAGGCGTGATCCAGTCTGTCATCACAGAGGAAGAAGCGGACGGATATCACAAGGTGTTCGTGGACGGCCTGGAGAACTGTATGGAGATGCTGGAATGTCTCAGGAGAGGCGAGCTGGACCACTGCTTTATCGAGGCAAATGTCTGCGAGGGCGGCTGTGCGAAAGGCCCCGCTTCCGCACACTGGAATACGTCCTATGTGAAGACAAAGGTAAAGATCGAGAACGGGGTCTCCTACAAAGCAGCCCGGGACCTGCCGGATATGGGTACAGAAGAGCTCGCGAAGAAATTTGGAAACCGGGGGCTGGATGACCGGATGCCCACCGAGGAACAGATCCGAAGGATCCTGATGTCCACGGGAAAATATTCAAAAGAGGATGAACTGAACTGCGGCGCCTGCGGGTACTCTACCTGCCGGGAGAAGGCCGTGGCTGTGTTCCGGGGAAAGGCGGAAGTGACCATGTGCATGCCTTATGCATTGACCCGGGCAGAGTCCATGTCCAATGTTGTCATGGACATGACGCCGAACATGATCTTTATCATCGGAAACGACATGCGGATCCTGGATTGTAACAAAAAGGGGCAGGAACTGCTTGGCGTGGGGCACGATGAGGCGGTGCAGAGATATATTTTCGAGTTCATAGAAGAAGAGGATATCGAGACCGCTCTCCTCACAAGAGAACCGGTATTCCACAAGAAGATCCGTCTGGATCAGGGAAGGATCGTTGCGGAGGAGACCATTGTCTATATCGCGGATCTGGATGCCGTGCTTGTCCTGTTTCAGGATGTGACCCGGGAGGAGAAGATAAAGGAGCAGCACTACAATCTGAAAGTGGAAACCGTAGAGATGGCACAGAAGGTCATTGAAAAACAGATGATGGTGGCACAGGAGATCGCCGGGCTTCTCGGGGAGACCACGGCGGAGACAAAGGTGACGTTGACAAAGCTGCGGGATTCCATCCTGAATGAGGAAGAGTGAGGAGGGCAGGATATGAGTTTCAGTATCGATGTGTCCTGGAAAAGCCTGAACAAACAGGGAGAGGAACTCTGCGGCGATAAGGTGGAGGTGCTCAGGACCGAAGATTCGGATATTGTGATCCTTGCGGACGGTATGGGGAGCGGGGTGAAGGCGAATATCCTTGCCACTCTGACGTCCAAGATCCTGGGGACCATGCTCCGGGAAGGCGCATCCATCGAGTCCTGCGTGGAAACCGTGGCAAAGACACTTCCGATCTGCAAGGTCCGCAAGGTCGCCTACGCCGCCTTCAGTATCCTTCAGATATTTCACAGTGGCGAGGCGTATCTGGCGGAGTTTGACAATCCCTCCTGTGTGTTTATCCGTGACGGAAAGATTGTGAAATATCCATATGAGGTACGGGTAATCGAGGGGAAAAAAGTCCATGAATCCAGGTTCCAGGTGAAAAAGAACGACTGTTTTACTCTGATGAGCGACGGGGTGATCTATGCAGGAGCAGGTTCCATCCTGAATCTTCAGGGCTGGACCTGGGAGGCGATGTCCGAGTATACACTGAAATGTACGAAGAAAACCTTGTCGGCATCCCGTCTTGCGGTGATGCTCTGCCAGGCGTGCGATGAGCTGTATGAGGAGAAGCCCGGGGATGATACCACCGTGGCGGTGGCGAGAGTGATCGAGCGCCGGGTGGTCAGCATCTTCACCGGACCTCCCGCAAAGAAAGCGGATGACGAGAGGATCATATATGATTTCATGCATGCTGAGGGGAAAAAAGTTATCTCCGGGGGAACCAGCGCCAATATCGCGGCAAGGGTTCTGGGAAAAAAGATCGTGACAGAGATCGGCACTGCCGGACCGGATGTACCGCCCACGGCGGTGATCGACGGGATCGATCTGGTCACCGAGGGTGTGCTGACCCTTGGAAAATGCCTGAAACTTCTGAAAAAATATGTCCGGGGCGAATTTGACGCGGAATTTTTCGATGAACTGGATGCGGATAACGGTGCATCACGGCTTGCAAAACTTCTGATCGAAGAGTGCACGGAACTGAACCTTTTCGTGGGCACGGCAGTCAATGACGCGCACAAGGAGACAGAACTCAACTTTGATCTGAGCATGAGGCAGAATCTGGTGGAGCAGTTGGTAAGGACTGCGGAGGAGATGGAGAAGAGAGTGACGGTGAGGTATTACTGAGATCTGTGGGAGGCGAGGGCGTCCGCCGGGGAGGTATGCTGCCCTCGGACACGCTCTCGCTCGGAAAACAATGCAGCAGACACGTAAGGACGCAAAGGACGCGGCCTAAGTGCCGGCATTGTTTTAACGGCCCTCAGGCAGCATACCTTCCCGGCTGGGTGCATCCGGCCGGCAGATCTCAGTGATTCCTTACCGTCTGGGAGGGACGCGCGCTGCCTCCCGGGGGAACGGCCCGGTTGGAGAAAAATTTCAGATGGGATATTCGCTTTTGAAGATCCTGCCGGTATGGCTGTGACTGCCGTTTGGGGGGAGCGCAGAAAACGGTGGGCTGGAAAACCTTTCGCAGGAGAGGGGCGTGGGATTCCGGTGACTTTGGAGAAAGTGATAGAAAATGTTAAAACTCTGGAAACTGACGTTAATCTGCAAGGCAATATTGTTTGAGCGTAAGCGAGTTGTGTTGCCTTGCAGATTGTTTTTAGTCAGTTCCCAGAGTTTTTAGAATTTTCTTAGCTTTCGGAACGGAACCGGAGCCCATGCCCCTCTCCTGCGAATACGTCTTCCATTCCCGCCGTTTTTGGACCTCTTCGCCCTGAAAGTCCCTTTCCTCCGGCAAGGATATCAGAAGGAATATCCGTAGAAGTTCCCATCTCTGTACTGGATATCCAGATAATTCGTATAATTGTATCCCAGATCCAGTATCCTGCTGTAATATCCGTGAACAGTTTCCAGCATCAGGCTGATGTCTTCTTCTGAGGTGACAGTGATCTCAGAAATGTCTTCATAATCTGTCCTCTCTGCTGAGGCTGACAGGGATGAGATAAGATCGTCATATGTTCCGGCCTCAAGGGTTTCACGGGAAAGGGAGAGGGAGACGGAAGCCACATCTGCGGGATTGATTTCCGTATGAACCGGATGACCGTACTCTTCCAGGAGCTGCAGTGTGTTTTCGTATTCCGGATAAAGGTACAGCATGGGAACCGACATTGTATAACTGGCACTGCTGTAGGTTGACCTCGGATCGATCACATCGGGCTCCCCGATCCCTTCAGAGGACGGAAAGTCCACGGTGAGTTCTCCGATGGGGGTCTCATTGATCAGTGTATCAGCGCTTATTTTCATAACGTCTTTTTCGTATGCATCGAGCAGCGTATCTATCTGATCTTTATTCAGCTGCAATTTTTCCCATTGTCCATAGACATCGCTGAGTTCAATTGCAGAGACTGTATTGCGGTCAATATGGAATACGGGGAAAAGATCCTTTCTGTATTCATTGTCTTCCATCAGCTGTGTCAGTGTTTCTGATATTTTCTCCCGTTCTACGGCATACTGCCTTAAAACGGTGCGCCCGCCGGAAAGACGATAACGGAAGACCACAGGGAGGCTGTCCTCAGGAATCTGGCTTTCCTGTCCATTATAAAAATCATCTGCGGTGATCCCGTTTTCCAGATTGGCGATGCCGGACTGTGCCAGAGCATAGACCAGATCTTTCTCATCATCCGGCACATAATATCCCAGATTGGCTTCGGAAGGAAAATTTGTGTCAGGATAAGAAAAATAACTGGAAAAGGAGTCTGGATAAAAGCTTATGCCCTCAATCCGGTCTTCGGCAGGCAGGTAAGTGTCGTATCCGGTCAGATCGAACCGGAAGATACACAGGATGACCAGTACACCGGCAACGGAAACAAGAGTAGAACGCCAGTTTCTCAGCAGGAGCTTCAGGTCTGCCGTGTAGATAAACTCGATAAAGGCGCAGACTACTACAGAGGCAAGAAGGCTGATCAGACAGATCAGATTATTGTCTGTAATCCCCATCAGCGTCCTGAGCATAAGACCCGCGAATACGGAGGCGGGGATGCAGATGATGACTTTCAGGACCGGTGCAATGACCGGAAATGCGATGGCGCTCCCTGCGGCTTCTGAAGGATAGATCCTATACAGAAAAAGGGAGATCACGGTCAGCAGCGAAGCCATGACGACTGCGGATGCCAGGAGTGAAAAAGTCAGGTGTCCGGCGCTGCTCTGAGTGATCAGCTCAGAAAAAGTCCCAAGCGGAGAAAGGTAGTCTGCAAGTTTCTGGGCCAGCGGAACACCTGCCGTGTAGTAGCTCTTGAAAAAGGCGGACTGAAGAGCGGAAAATAATGTCAGCATTATGAACGGAAGCACGATGATGACAACGGAAGCAAGAAGCCCTATAACAGTCCTTCCGGTCAGCATGACGGCAAGGAGGCATCCACTGTAAATAACGAGGTAGGCAAGGATCCCTCCAACAACTGCCTCGGCGCACCGCAGGGCGAGCTCCGGCGACATGATCCCCCTGGAAGCCCCGGCAGCAAGAGTCAGTCCGGAGCAGATCAGATAGGGAACAAGAAACAGAAGCAGCCCGGACAGATATTCGGATATAAACCAGCGTGAACGGGTTATGGGAAGAGAGTGGTAAAGATCCAGCTTCTCTCTGGAATGGATATATCCGAATCCGGTAAGTGCGAAGAGAATGGCAAGTACCGCGATCCCCACAGCGAGAATCTGTATACTCCCTCCGTTGAGCAGTCCGGGAAAGAAGTCCGTCAGATACTGATAGTTAAAGGATTCGGGTGTAATATCGGAAAATGTACTCATATAAAGGAGGGCATATACGGGCATCAGAAGAAAAAGCGCGATGCAGGAAAGCGCAGCCGCCCATCCTCTGTGCCGGATATCCTCCCGGATCAGTTTAATGCAGGAAATCTTTAATGTCATAGCCTGCCACCTCCGTTTCACTGATAAATATTTCTTCCAGGGTAAGGAGAAGGACCTCCGCAAAAAGAGGACTCTGTGCCTGAGCCAGTTTCAGAACTTCTGTGCGGTCTCCCCGCACGGTCAGGGTCAGAAGGGAGCCGGTGCGCTCCATCCGGAGGATCCGCAGGCGGCGGATCAGTTCCTGCTCCCTGTGGGAGTCGGGGATGACGCACTGGAGTTTGCAGATGCTGCACTTGATCTGATCCAGATCCTGTGTGAGCAGAAGTTTTCCCTGGTGAAGGAGCCCGATGCTGTCGCAGATGTCCTCAAGCTCCCGCAGATTGTGGGATGAGATCACCGGAGTGAAATCCCGGTTCATGATCTCCGAGGCAAACAGACTTTTCACTGCCTGGCGGATCACCGGGTCCAGTCCGTCAAAGGTCTCGTCGCAGAGCAGGTATCTGGTGCCGGAACAGATGCCTAGAAGGATCGACACCTGTTTTTTCATTCCTTTGGAAAAGGAACTGATCCTGCGTTTGGGCTCCAGCTTGAATTTTTCTGTCAGAGAATCAAACAGTTTCCGGTTAAAAGACGGGTAGATCATTGCGTAGTAGTCACGCATCTGCCGGATGTCCGCATTTGGAAAATAGTAAGGCGAATCCGACAAAAAGCAGATCTGTGATTTTATTTCAGGATTTTCGTATACCGGTTTGCCGTCCGCCAGGACCTCTCCGCTGTCAGGCCGGATAATGCCTGAGATCATGCGCAGGAGGGTGCTTTTGCCCGCACCGTTTGAACCGATCAGGCCGAACACCATGCCTTCCCGGATGGAGCCGGATATATGGTCCACGGCGTGGATGTCCCGGAATGTTTTGTCAAGGTTTTTCAGTTCGATCATCTGGATCCTCCTTTCCGTACAGCCTGTCGAGGACTGCGGTGTATTCCGAGCGCGCGATCCCCATTTCCTTTCCGCTGGAGAGGAGACGCTCTGTTTCCTTCAGAATGAGTTTTCTTTTCTGTTCTGCCAACGCGGTGACGTCTGACACATAATTCCCTTTGCCCTTGACAGAATAGATATACCCCTGATGTTCCAGAAGGGAATATGCTTTCTGAATGGTGTTGGGATTGATGGACAGCTCCACGGCAAGGGAGCGCACGGACGGCATCTGCCGGTCCGGCGGAAGGACCCCGCGCAGGATCAGGGCCTGGAACCGCCCCGCGATCTGTTCGTACAGGGGGAGCTTGCTCTGGTAATCGATGGTGATCATATCATCCCTCTTCTCTGTTATGAGTGTTTTAAGTGTACTAATATAAATAGTACACTTAAAATATCACTAAAATGATGAGCTGTCAACCGGATATTAAACATTGACATATGATAAACCCATGTATACAATCATAAAAAAGAGTCAGTCTGCTTAAAAAATGTGGAGAACTGTATGCGTAAGAGTTTAGATGAGATGAGCCTGGAAGAACTGTGGCAGTTATTTCCTGTTATTTTGACGGATCATAAAGAAGAATGGGAGACATGGTACGGGGAAGAAAAAGCGAACCTGGAACATATCCTTTCCTCCGGAACTGTGGAGCGGATCAGCCATGTGGGGAGCACTGCCATCGGGAAGATCCAGGGAAAACCGATCGTAGACATTCTGGTGGAGGTGGCGCCGGGAACAGATATGGGAGATATTCAAAATGTTCTCTGTGAAAACGGATGGATCTGCATGAGTCATAGCGAAAACAGGATGTCATTTAACAAAGGATATACGGAACATGGATTTGCAGAGAAAGTATTCCATCTGCATCTGAGGTATTCCGGCGACCATGATGAAATGTATTTCCGGGATTATCTGAATGAGCATACGGATATTGCAGAGAAATATGAACAGTTGAAGCTGTCGTTATGGAAAAGATACGAACATGACAGAGACGGTTACACGGAGGCAAAGGGAGCGTTTGTCCGGAAATATACAGATGAAGCAAAGAAAGAGTATGGGAGTCGCTATGACAAGAAACTGTATCTGATCGGAGGTCCTATGGGTGTGGGAAAGACAACTGTAGGACAAATTCTGAAGAGAAGTCTTTCGAAATGTGTATTCCTGGACGGTGACTGGTGCTGGGACATGGATCCCTTTCAGGTTACGGAGGAGACAAAGAGGATGGTCATGGAGAATATCTGTACGCTTCTGAATAATTTCCTTCATTGCACCGCGTATCAGAATATTGTGTTCTGCTGGGTCATGCATCAGCAGGAAATCCTGAATGAGATCATATCCCGGGTGGATACAGAAAAATGCAGAATTGTGAAGATATCTCTGGTCTGCACGGAAAAGGCCCTCCGGGAGCGGCTTGCGAAAGATATCGAAGATGGAGTGAGGAAAGAGGATGTGATCAGCAGGAGTCTGAATTATCTTCCCCTGTATCATGAACTGGATACTGTAAAGATCGACGTTTCGGAAAAGCCGGCGGAGAAGATTGCAGAGGAAATTATAAAGACAGCGGATATTTTGTGACTATGATTGAAGACATAGAAAGTGCAGAATAAATGACGCGGGATAAATATAGAAATAATGAGACAGGGAGGTTGATGAGATGAAGCTGAAAAATATCCTGATCGCAGTACACGATATTGAGAGAGCCAAAACATTCTATAAAAAAATGTTCGGGCTGGATCCGGTCCTGGAGCAGGAGGGAAACGTCATCCTGACAGAAGGACTTGTCCTTCAGGATGCAGATGTATGGCAGAAATCTCTGGGACGCGGGATCCTTTCACAGAATAATGCTTCTGAACTGTATTTTGAAGAATCAAATATGGAAGCATTTGCGAAGAGGCTGGAAGGATATGAGGACGAAATCCAATATGTGGATCGTCTGACAGAATTGTCCAGGGGACAGAAAATGATCCGGTTTTATGATCCGGACGGAAACCTGATCGAAGTGAGGTCGCCGGTAGCAGGTGGGAAATGAAAGGAGGAGATATAGGATGAGTACAGTGTTCAACAGGACCAGAGTATCAGAGTCTGCTCTCTTCAACCCCTGTGATACGACGGAAAAGGTGAAAGATTTTCCGGCAATCAAAGAGCGAAGAGAAGCAGGCTGCCTGGCTGTAGAGATGGAATGCGCTTCTATGATTGCTGTTGCAAGATATCGGAAAATTCCTTTTATTCAGTTCCTGTACGGTGCGGATAACTTAAGCTCCGATACTTGGGAGATTCGCGATCTTGCACAGTACGGATTAAATGAAGCGGAGAAATATATGGCGCTCGCATTTGAATGTGGACTTGAGATGATGAAACATGCGCAGATAAAAAGTCAAGATAGAGGAGGCATGTAAATGGCAGCATTTGACTACAAGAAAGAGTATAAAGAATTTTACCTTCCGCCAAAGAAGCCGCAGATCATAGAAATCCCTGCGATGAATTTCCTGGCAGTCCGGGGACAGGGAAATCCGAATGAAGAAGGCGGAGATTATAAGAACGCGATCGGCCTGCTTTACGGCATGGCATATACGATCAAAATGAGTAAGATGGGGGATCATAGAATAGAGGGTTATTTTGACTATGTGGTACCGCCGCTGGAAGGATTCTGGTGGCAGGAAGGAACGCAGGGAGTGGATTACTCCCGTAAGGAGGACTTTCAGTGGATTTCCCTGATCCGTCTGCCGGAATTTGTGACAGAAGATGAATTTGAGTGGGCCTGCAGAGAAGCAACAGTGAAAAAGGAAATGGATTTTTCCAAGGTTGAATTTCTTACTTATGAAGAGGGACTGTGTGTGCAGTGTATGCATATCGGACCGTATGATGAAGAGCCGGATACTGTACGCAGGATGGAGGAATATATCGAAGAACAGGGATATGAGACGGACTTTTCGGACTGCAGATTTCATCATGAAATTTATCTGAGTGATGTGCGAAGGTGTAAGCCCGAAAACCTGAAGACTGTGATCCGCCATCCTGTCAGGAAAAAATGAGCAGGTTGCACAAAATCTGAAGGCAGGATATAATCAATTCAGAGTTCTTAAAGGAGGCAGCAGGCCGTGAGCGAGACAGGGATCAGAGATGAGGTTATTCAGGAAATCTGTGAAATAGCTGAGAAATATAAGGTTGAAAAGGTGATCCTGTTTGGATCGCGTGCCAGAGGAGATTTTCACAGGACAAGTGATATTGATCTGGCTGTAAAGGGAGGAGATTTTATTAATTTTTCTCTGGATGTGGATGAGGAGACTTCGACTCTTCTCATGTTTGATTTCGTAGATCTGAACCGCAGTATACAGCAGGAACTGAGAGAGAATATTGAAAGGGAAGGGAGAATAATCTATGAAAAAATTTGATAATTTCAACTCAAATCTTGAAGTCCTGAAAAGAGCCGGAGAAGAGGATGTTGATAATGAATTTATCATAAGCGGAATCATTGATAAGTTTTTTATTCAATTTGAACTTAGCTGGAAAGTTCTGAAAGAATTGCTCCGCTATGAAGGGAGTCGTGAAGCAAGATCGGGATCGCCCAGAGAGATACTGAAGGCAGCGTACTCTGTGTACGATTTTATTAATGAAGATGTCTGGATTGAGATGCTGAAGTCCAGAAACGATGTGACTCATATCTATGACGGAGAGGCGGCAAAGAGGCTTGTAAATATCATTCTGCAGAAATATATCCCTGAATTTTTGAGAATGCAGAAAGGGATTCTGGAGCGATATGGAGATATCCTCCAACAGCTTTGAAAATTATAAAAAGTACAACTATGATCTTATGATCAACTGAAAAAAGGAGGAAAACAGATGTTAGAAGTCGGGACAAAAGCTCCGGCATTTGAACTGCCGGATCAGAACGGAGAGATGCATACACTGGAAGAATACAGAGGAAAAAAAGTGATCCTTTATTTTTACCCCAGGGATAACACACCGGGGTGCACAAAACAGGCATGCGGGTTTGGAGAACTGTATCCTCAGTTTACGGAGAAAGGGGCGGTGGTCCTCGGAGTGAGCAAGGACAGCGTTGCTTCTCATAAAAAATTTGAGGAGAAGTACAACCTTCCTTTCACGCTGCTTTCCGATACGGAACTGACCTGTATCCAGGCGTATGACGTCTGGAAAGAAAAGAACATGTACGGAAAGAAGACAATGGGAGTAGTGCGGACGACTTATCTTATTGATGAGGAAGGTGTGATCGTGAAAGCCTTCGGAAAAGTGAAGGCAGCGGAGAATCCGGCTCAGATGCTGGAGGAACTTTCAGAATGAAACCCGATATCGGACGGACCCGGTCCGGTCTGAGGCTGGGATATACGACCGGGAGCTGTGCGGCGGCAGCAGCGAAAGCTGCCGCGCAGATGCTGCTCTCCGGGGAACAGACCGATCATGTCCGTCTGATGACCCCGAAGGGAATCGAACTTTATCTGGATGTGGAATGCATTACAAGAACAGCAGAATACGCAGAGTGCGCAGTGCGCAAATTCAGCGGGGATGACCCGGATGTGACAGACGGGCTCCTCGTTTTTGCGCGGGTGGAGATTGCGGCGGAGCCTGATAAGCGGGAGAGTAATGATACAGAATCCTGTTTTGACGAGGAAGGTATTCTTATCGATGGCGGTGAAGGAGTCGGCAGGGTGACAAAACCCGGCCTGGAGCAGCATGTCGGTCAGGCGGCGATCAACAGAGTACCCCGCAGGATGATCGGGGAAGCGGTGAATGAAATCCGCAGGAAATACGGCTGCAGTGATCTGCTCCGGGTGACAATTTCTATTCCCCAGGGAGAAGAGACGGCGAAAAAAACTTTCAACCCCAGACTGGGGATTGAGGGCGGACTGTCTGTCCTTGGGACCAGCGGGATTGTGGAGCCCATGAGTGAGAAAGCGCTGACGGATACGATCTGGCTTGAGATGAAGATGCTGCGGGATGGCGGTCATCAATACTGCTATGTTGTCCCGGGAAATTATGGAACAGATTTCTTAAGAGAGACTCTCAAGGCGGATCCCTTTATGGCAGTCAAATGCAGCAATTATGTGGGAGAGACCATTGATGATGCCAGGCTTCTGGGAATGAAGGGGATCCTTCTGATCGGTCATGTGGGCAAATTTGTCAAACTGGCGGCAGGAGTCATGAATACACATTCCCGGCAGGCAGACTGCAGGATGGAAGTATTTGCATCCCATGCCGCCATGGCAGGTGCAGACCGGGAGACTGTGCAAAGGCTGATGCAGTGCATCAATACCGAAGAAGCAGTCGGGATCTTAAAGGAAAAGGGAGTCCTGCAGCAGGTGATGGAGACTGTGATGGACCGGATCGAATTTTATCTTCGCCATAGAGCCGGAGAGGGACTTGCGATCGGAGCAATCCTGTTTTCTCTGGAGGACGGGGTCCTTGGCAGCACAAAGGATGCGGAGATGCTCCTTCGACGGATCCGCAGGGAGAAGGCGGAATCCGCAGATAAGCAGGGGGCATCAGTCTATGCAGATGAACAGGCAGATCAGGAGAAAAAGACAGGAGGAACAGACAAGAAATGAGCGGAACATTTACAGGAGCAGGAGTGGGACCGGGGGATCCGGAACTGATGACATTAAAGGCGGTCCGTGCGATCCGGGAGTGCAGCGTGATCGCTGTCCCGGTATCAGACAACAGTCTGGAGGCGCCTGTCTGTGAAAAGGCAGGAACCGAAAGTCAGTATAAAGAATATCTTGACCGGTGCGTGGCATTTGGCATTGCCCGGGGCGCTGTGCCGGAGGTGGAAAAAAAGGACCGGATCTTTCTTCCCATGCCGATGATCAAGGAGAAGGACAAACTGAGGAACATTCATGATATGGATGCGGACGCGGTGGCGGAGATACTGGAGCAGGGGAAGGACGTGGTCTTTCTCACGCTTGGAGATCCCACCGTCTATTCGACCTGTATGTATGTGCACAAAAGGCTGAAGAGGAAGGGGTATCCCACGGAACTTGTGCCGGGTATCCCTTCTTTCTGTGCGGCTGCAGCACGGATGGACATATCCCTTGCGGAGAACCGGCAGGAACTTCATATTCTTCCTGCATCTTATCAGATTGAGAAAGGACTGGAACTTCCGGGGACGAAGGTGCTGATGAAAGCGGGCCGGAAGATGGCGGATGTGAAACAGATCCTGATGGAAAAAGGACTGGATGCGGAGATGGTGGAAAACTGCGGTATGGAAAATGAGAAAGTTTACTTTTCCGTGGAAGAGATACCGGAGCAGGCGGGATATTACTCGTTGCTCATTGTAAAAGAAAAAAGCACAGGAGGAGAGAAGATATGATTACATTTGTGGGAGCCGGACCGGGCGCCGAGGATCTGATCACGGTGAGAGGGCAGCGGTTGTTACAGTCCGCGGACATCGTGATCTATGCAGGATCTCTCGTAAATCCCGGCCTTTTGTCACTGTGCAGAAAAGAATGCGAGATCTATAACAGCGCAAAGATGACCCTGGAAGAGGTAATGGAAGTGATGGAGCGGGGGGAAAGAGAGAAAAAAGAAATCGTCCGTCTCCACACAGGGGATCCATGCCTTTACGGAGCAATCCGGGAGCAGATGGATGAACTGGACCGGTGCGGCATTTCCTATGAGGTGTGCCCGGGTGTGAGTTCTTTCTGTGGCGCTGCCGCTGCGCTGGAGGCAGAGTATACCCTTCCGGGGATCTCACAGTCCGTGGTGATCACAAGGATGGCGGGAAGGACCCCTGTGCCGGAGAAGGAGTCGATCCGGAGTTTTGCGGCCCATCAGTCTACTATGGTCATCTTCCTGAGCACCGGGATGCTCCGGCAGCTTTCCGAAGAGCTGATCCGTGGAGGATATCCCGAGGATACGCCTGCGGCTATTGTATACAAAGCAACCTGGCCGGAAGAGAAGGTGCTGCGGTGTACTGTGGCTGATCTGGCGGAGACTGCAGAGGCGGAGAATGTGACAAAGACCGCGCTGATCGTTGTGGGAAGAGTATTGGATGGCGAGTATGAGAGATCAAAGCTGTATGACCCGTCATTTACCACAGAGTTCCGTAAAGCGTCCGCAGACCCGGAAAAAAGAGAACTTTCTGCGCATGCAGAGGAGAGAAAACTTTCAGATAGAAGAAACCTTCAATCGAGATGAGGCGGAAACGCCGTGGCAGAAGAAAAGAAAAAAGGAGCAGATAAAATGAGCACGATCTATGTGACGGGGCTGGGGCCGGGTGCCGCAGACCAGATGACGATAAAAGCCAGAAAGGTGCTGGAACACTGTCCGGTTATCATTGGATATACGGTGTATATCGACCTGATCCGGGATCAGTTTCCGGATAAGGTGTTCCTGAGCACGCCCATGCGCAAAGAGGCGGACCGGTGCCGTATGGCTTTTGAGGAGGCAGAGAAAGGTCAGGATGTGGCAATGGTGTGCAGCGGGGATGCCGGGATCTACGGCATGGCGGGCCTGATCTGTGAGATCGGGAAGGACTATCCTGAGATCGGGATCGAAGTGGTGCCGGGAATCACAGCCGCGTCCGGCGGAGCTGCTGTTTTGGGGGCGCCGCTGATGCATGATTTCGCAGTTATAAGTCTGAGCGATCTGCTGACCCCCTGGGAACTGATCGAGAAGCGTCTGAACGCCGCGGCGGAAGCTGATTTTGTCATCTGTCTGTATAATCCTTCCAGCAGAAAGCGTGCGGACTATCTGGAGAAAGCATGTGGGATCATTTTGAGGCACCGTGCGCCGGAGACGGTCTGTGGTATCGTAAAAAATATCGGGCGGGAGGGTGAGGCATATGAGATCCTCACTCTCGAGCGGCTGAAGACGACACAGACCGACATGTTTACAACGGTCTTTATCGGCAATTCGAAGACGATGGAATTAAACGGCAGGATGGTGACGCCGAGAGGATATAAAGATGTGTGAGAAAGAGCGTGTGATCTTCCTTGTGGGGATCGGAATGGGAACAGAAGATGGAATGACCGTGCAGGCAGAGAGATGTATCCGCTCCTGCGACTGTCTGATCGGGGCACAGCGCATGCTGGAATCTGTTGGAAGCGAAGAGAGAAAGAGTAAGCCGATGCTGGCGGAATATCGTCCGAAAGAGATCGTTTCCTATGTAGAGACACACCCGGAGTACGGACGGATCGGAGTGCTCCTTTCCGGCGATACCGGTTTTTACAGCGGGGCAAAGAAGCTTGATTCAGAAATCCGGGAACGGATGAAGGGATGTAAAGTGGAGATGATTCCCGGTATTTCTTCTGTAGTGTACCTTGCCGCCAGACTGGAGACTTCCTGGGAGGACGCCGCTCTTGTGAGTCTTCACGGCAAAGATGAGGACTTTATACAAACAGTGGACCGTAACAGGAAAACGTTCCTCCTGCTGGGAAGCGCAGGGAGTGGAAAGAAGGTGCTGGAGAGGCTGCTGGAATACGGGATGGATCATGTGACGGTCCATGCCGGCAGCAGGCTCTCTTACGAGGATGAAAAGATCATTTCCGGGAAACCTTCTGAACTTACAGGAGACGACCTGGAGGGACTCTGTACGGTGCTGATCGAGAATTCCCATCCGTCGGAACAGACAGGCCCTCACGTGAGCGACGAAGAGTTCATCCGGGGAAAGGTCCCAATGACCAAGGAAGAGGTCCGGGCGGTCAGCATCGCCCGGCTCAGGCTGACAGAAGACGCGGTAGTGTGGGATGTTGGCGCGGGAACCGGATCTGTATCCGTAGAGGCGGCGCGATGCGGGAGCCGGATCCGGGTCTATGCAGTGGAGAAAAATCCGGAAGCGCTGGAACTGATCAGGGAGAACCGGAGACGATTCCGGACGGACGGGATACGGATCATTCCCGGAGTGGCTCCGGAAGCATTGAGGACTTTGGAACCCCCAACCCATCTGTTCGTCGGGGGAAGTTCCGGCAATCTGAAGGAAATCCTTTCCTGTGCCATTGAGAAAAATGATCAGGTCCGCATTGTCATCAACGCCATTTCCCTTGAGACAGTAAAGGAAGTGATGGAGGCGGTTGAAGGAGGACTGCTGAGGCATCCGGAGATCACTCAGCTTTCCGTGTCCAGATCCCGGGAACTGGGGAGATATCATATGATGACGGGACAGAATCCGGTCTATATCATTTCCGCAGGAGGGATTCCTGCAGAGAGAGGTGATGCCTGATGGAGAAGACAGGAGGAATCCTGCTCACTGCCCCTGCCAGCGGCAGCGGGAAGACTGCGGTAGCATGTGCGCTGATGGCGGCGCTGCGGGACCGGGGATTGAAGGTGCGGGCGTGCAAGTGCGGCCCGGATTACATTGACCCCATGTTCCACAGAGAAGTGCTGGGGATCGATTCTAAGAACCTGGATCTGTTCTTTTCTGAAAAAGAGGAACTGATCCGGGAATACGAAAGACATACAGAGGGTGCGGATATTACTGTCACAGAGGGCGTGATGGGATATTACGACGGTATGGCGCTGGATTCGGAGAGAGCCAGCTCCTACGATGTGGCAAGGACGCTCGGGCTTCCCGTCCTTCTGGTGCTTCCCTGCCGGGGCGCGTCCCTTTCTCTGGCGGCAGTGGTGAAGGGAATCGCGGAGTTCCGGGAGGACAGCAATGTCTGCGGGATCCTTCTGAACCGGGTATCGGATATGCTGTATCCCCGGCTGAAGAAGATGCTGGAGGAGGAACTCCGGAAAATGGGACTCGGTATCCCGGTGGTGGGCTATCTGCCGGAGGATCCCTGTTTCCGGATGGAGAGCCGGCATCTGGGACTTGTGACGCCCCAGGAGATGGAGGGGCTGAAAGCACGGATGCAGGAGGCAGGAAATCTCTTTTCCCGGACGGTGGACCTGGATCTGGTGAGAGAGATCGCAGGGAGAGCGGCCCGGGACTCCGGGATCGGGTCAGGATCGGGGTCAGGATCGGAGCAGGTCGGAGAACAGGATGGAGATCACGTATCTGTCAGGAGAAAAATCCGCCTTGGCATTGCCAGGGATGAGGCGTTCTGCTTTTATTACAAGGACAATCTGACTCTTCTGGAAGATCTTGGATGCACTCTCGTTCCTTTCAGCCCGCTTCGGGACAGTGCCCTGCCGGAGAACCTTGACGGATTGATCCTGGGCGGAGGATATCCGGAACTTCACGGGAAAGAACTTGCGGAGAATAAAGGAATGCTGTCTTCTGTGAGGTCTGCGCTGGAAGCGGGGATGCCCTGCCTTGCCGAGTGCGGGGGATTCATGTATCTTCATGAAGAGATGGAGAACCGGGATGGGAATGTTTATTCCCTCGTGGGAAGGATACATGGGAGGACATATCCCACAGGAAAACTGGTCCGGTTCGGATATGTGCAGATCAGGAGCCGGGAGGAAGGGGACTCTTGTCCGGAGGGAAATCGTCCTTCGGAAGGATATCTTCTCCCGGGGGAGACGATCCGGGGACATGAGTTCCATTACTGGGACAGTACGGACAGTGGAGAGGACTGTGTTGCCGTGAAGCCGGACGGATGCAGAAAATGGAACTGCATCCATATGGAGGGAAATCTGTTCGCGGGATATCCTCATCTGTATCTGCCGTCCATGAGAGGATTTGCAGAGCGTTTTGTGAGAAGATGCGGGAACTGGAGAGAAAAGACTGAGACAGGGATGGATTCCGATCAGGAGAAAAGGCAGGACAGAAATCGAAAAGAATGTGAGGATAAGATGGGGGAATGAGATGACAGCAGAAGAAAAACTGAGAGAAGAGTTAAAACAGATCGTGCCGGCAGACGCGGAGAGCATGGAAAAGGCAAAGCAGAGGTGGAAGTCTGTAGGAAAGCCTCTTTTCAGCCTGGGAAAACTGGAAGATGCGGTGATACGGATCGCGGGGATAAAGGGAAAGGCTGTTTACGGCCTTGACCGGAAAGGACTTGTGATCATGTGTGCCGACAACGGCGTAGTGGCGGAAGGAGTTACCCAGACCGGGCAGGAAGTCACAGCCATTGTAGCGGAAAACTTCACGAAGAAGGAAACCAGCGTCTGCCTTATGGCGGAGATCGCCGGCGTGGATCTGTTTCCGGTGGATATCGGGATGGTCACAGATGTGCCGGCGATCACCAGAGAGAAATACAAGGTGGCATACGGGACAAAGGACATGATGAAAGGTCCGGCCATGACAAGGGAGCAGGCCGCGCAGGCAGTCTTAAACGGAATCCGGATCGTCAGAGAACTGGCGGAAAAGGGATACGATATCCTGGCTACAGGAGAGATGGGGATCGGCAATACCACGACCAGCAGCGCTGTGGTCTCTGTTCTCCTGGAAAAGGACGTGGAGGCGGTCACCGGGCGCGGGGCAGGTTTAAGCTCAGAAGGGCTCAGGCGAAAGGTGCAGGTGATCCGGGAAGCCATTCGTCTCAATGAGCCTGACCGAAAGGACGCGCTGGATGTCCTGGCGAAAGTGGGAGGTCTTGATATTGCCGGACTTGCCGGAGTATTTCTGGGCGGGGCTTTCTGCCACATCCCGGTCATGATCGATGGGTTCATCTCATCAGCCGCGGCTCTGTGTGCGGTAAAGATGGTACCGGAGTGCAGGGATTATATGCTGGCGTCTCACAGGTCAGGGGAGACGGCAGGAGGAATGGTACTCGATGCACTGGGGCTGTCTGAATTTATCGACTGTAATATGTCTCTCGGGGAAGGGAGCGGAGCAGTAGCCGCCATGCCTCTTCTGGACATGGGACTGGCGGTCTATCTGAAAATGAGTACCTTTGAGGAGATCAAAGTGGAACAGTATGAAGAGTATGAGTAGGAGTGTGGGATAAATGTACCTGTTACGATCACTGGCAATCGCCATATCCATGTATTCCAAGATCCCGGTCCCCATGGTGGAATGGAACGAGAAAAATATGAAGTATGCGATGTGTTTTTTTCCTGTGGTGGGAGCGGTCACAGGAGGGCTGCAGCTTCTTATCGGATATCTTCTTATGGAACATACTTCCTGTGGAAACCTGTTTTTTGCAATCGCCATGGCGCTGATCCCGGTGCTTGTATCCGGCGGGATCCATCTGGACGGGTTTGCAGATACGGTGGACGCCCTCAGTTCCTACGGGGACAGGGAGAAGAAGCTTGAGATCCTGAAGGACCCGAATACAGGAGCCTTTGCCGTGATCGGACTGTGTGTTTATTTCCTGGCAGATGTGGCGTTCTGGAGTGAAGTTACGATGAAACTTCTGCCTGTGATCGCGTGTACATATATGCTTTCCCGGTCTCTGAGCGGTATTTCTGTGGTGCGTTTCCGGGCGGCAAAGAACAGCGGACTTCTGCGCACATTTCAGGACGGAGCCCAGAGAAAGCGCGTCAGAGTAGTGCTGATCCTGTGGGCATGTGCCTGCAGCGGAATCATGCTGTATCTTTCCTGGAAGACGGCAGTGATCGTGATCCTGGCGGCGCTTCTTGTGTTTTTCTATTATTACAGGATGAGCCGGAAGCAGTTCGGCGGGACTACAGGGGATCTGGCGGGATATTTTCTGCAGGTCTGTGAACTGGCGATGCTGGCAGGGACAGTGTTGAGCAGGGGGATAAGTTAAGATAGCATAACCTATGAATGGAGCCGAATCTTTGACTGATACAGAAAAACTGTCGTACAGGTTTCCCCATACGACGGTAAATGAATTATTTGCCGAACAAGTCGCTGTG
>DWUT01000278.1 GCA_019120615.1 Candidatus Mediterraneibacter norfolkensis | reverse complement strand
AAGAGAGATACCGTCGTTTGCGTTCTTCTGTGCTGTCTCAAGACCTGTGATCTGAGCACGCATTTTCTCAGAAATAGCAAGCCCTGCAGCGTCATCGCCTGCACGGTTGATTGCATATCCGGATGAAAGTTTTTCAAGGTTTTTGGAAACTGCGCTGTTGTTTGTTGTTAAGTTACGATAAGAGTTGAGTGCTGAAATGTTGTGCTGAATTCTCATATTAAATTACCTCCATGTATTTTGAATTGGGGGAACTCCTTTTCCCCTTCAGCGATTTATTTCATCATATCCTGCGCGGGCGCCCAGTGCGCGATTCATGACGAAACCTGTACGACAGGACAAAGTACATTCTTCAAGTAATATCATCGTGTAGTGCTGTGACTTTTTTATCCTGTCTATTAACTATTTCGGCAGTCTGATTTTTTTAATAAGTCTTTTTTTGAATTTTTTTATTTTAGAAAGCATGTGAAAGATGGAGGTATGTTCAGAAGCTGCCTGTCTGTTTATCGTCACTGAAAACAGCAACAGCTTCAAACATGCCCTGCCTTTCAGATAAGCTTGTTGCTATTTGTTTCCTTCAATGCTAATATATAACTGCCTCATTCCTGAGGGAAAATGCGGTGTATAATATAAGCAGCGTTTTCTCCACGATAAAGAATGGCGCTATTATTAATGAAGATAAAGATACGGAGGATGTACAGATGAGAGATGAATGGATCGGGGCATTTGACTCCGACGCGGAGGAGACCGAAAAGATGATGTAGCTGTGCGCTACGGCACAGGAAGCCGCCGCACATGCCGCGAAAAATGAGAAGGATGCAGAGGAAATGAGAAGCCTGATCCTCCAGGCAGTAGATCGTTTAGGAGAGAAAGCCGCAGAGGTATTTTCGCACAGGGAGGAATTGGAATCTGTCACAGGGAAACACAGGAACACTCTGACCAGCGTCCCGTCTAAAGAACTGCCGCAGACGTTTGAAGCATGGTACGCGGATTTCCTCTCCATAGTGGTTCAGCAGTTTTTTGACCGGATGAAGAAAAACCTGCAGATTTCCGCCGATGCGGCGGAGCGGACCGAGGTGCTTGCGCAGTCCGGGCTCCCCCTTACGCCACAGAGCCGCAGTACGCTGCTTTTTGAGACGGCTTTACACTGCGGGATCACCGCGCCGGAGATCTCCGCAAGGATGATGCTCCAGGCATTCGAGATAACTCCGGACCTGCTGAAAAATAGTAATCTGGATTACTTAAAAGGCTTTGTCTATGAGCCGGAAAAGCATCCCCAGGCAGAGTTTACCCACTGCCCGGTGTGCGGCGGAGAGGGAACACCATATCGTACAACCTGTTCCTGTTACATTAACAGCTTTGATCCCATGTTCCTGCCGGCCAAGCTGTGGATGCGCTGTCCGGACTGCGGAACGCTCTACACCCGCTGGTTCCCGAAGGAGTTTCTGGCTCTGGGACAGACCCCTCATCTGGTTTATCCCCGGGAGGGTTGGATGGCTGTGCAGGGAGCAAACACTACGCTTCTGCGCTCCTGGAACGAGATACTAAACGACGTCCGCGCCCTGTCTCCGGAGGGAGGCACCAGCCTGCTTGAGGTGGGCGTAGGCAATGGACACCTGATCGCCGTGGCCCAGGAGATGGGCTATCAGGTTACTGCTGTGGAGATCCTGGAACAGGCTGCCCAGGAGACAGCGGTATATTGTGGATATCCACACCGAACTATGAGAGCGCTTTTTCAAAGCTTATGAAGACTGAGGATCCTATGTGGAGAGAGCCTTACCACATCACCTACTCATCTCGCGAAAGTCTGACCCGTCTGCTCGAACAGGCAGGATTTGAGATACTGCGTTACTCAGTGAGCGGACATTACAACGGCTCCATGGAGATGCTGTGCAGAAAAAAAGGATGTTAATCCCTTTCCCCGGTTATTTTTTCAGCATTTCTGCCGACATAATTTATAAAGAAGACTTTGTATCATAAGTACATATGCCTTCTCCGTCCGTATCTGCCTGTATCTGTACAGAGACGCGGCACGGGTGCGGATAACAATCATTTTGAAGGAAAGGAGGGAAACAAAAAATGAGGATCAGCGGAATTAATTCTTACGGAATGGGATCATATGTTGGTCAGGCTGCGATGAATAACGCGAAACTCATACAGGCTCTGTCCAATAATCCCCAGTTTTCGGAGGCGTTCCGTCCGGTATCGTCGACAAGCGGTTCACTGAAGGACAGCCTTGATTTTGTGAAGGAGTACACTTCCAGTATGTCGTCCCTGATGCAGGCTGCAAGTGAGCTGAAGAGTACCAATTCTTCAGGAGCTATGAGAGATCTCACAGTGACAAGTTCAGACACGTCTGTTGCTGATGTGGCGGAGAGACTTCCGGTGCGCACGGCAGGCGAGATACAGCTCAGCGTATCTGAGACAGCAAAGGCACAGACCAACGTAAGCGAAGCAGTGAGCGCATATGCGGGCGCAGTCTCGGATATGAACTTCACGCTCAGCGGAAGCGCCGGTTCTGTGAATGTACAGGTGAGCGCGACTGACAGCAATGGAGTATCAAGGACGAATGTTCAGATGCTCAGAGATGCCGCATCTCAGATCAATGACAGTGCTGTAGGCGTCAGGGCCACTGTAGTGGAGGAAGACGGGAATGCTTCTCTGAAGCTGGAAAGCCTGAATACTGGAACTACTTACGGGTTCCAGGTAAGCGGCGAGCTCGGCAGCGCTGCCGGAGCTGACCAGGTAGAGACCGCGGGTTCCAATGCCCGCTACTCTGTTACAGAAAATGGAGTGACAAGAGAGTATACATCTTCCCGCAATGAGATCACGGTAAATGGCGGCCGGATCGGCGTCACCTTAAAGGATGCCGGTGAAGTCACCATCCGCTCAGACGTGGATTCGGAGAAAGTCGCCTCTGCTCTGAGCAATCTGGTACAGAGTTATAACAGCGCTCTCGAGGTTCTTAATGACAACTATGGACGCGGAACAGGTGTGGACCGGCAGCTCCGAAATCTTGTCAGAGGTCTCGGCCCGGAACAGTCGCTTGAAAAACTCGGTATCACTGTAAATAAAGACGCAACGCTGAATTTTGACCCGGAAGTTCTCACAAAGAATATGGAGACGGACTCTTCTCTTGTAAAAGATCTGATCTCCGGCACCGGCGGAATTGCGGATACCGCGTTTAACAAAGCGGTCGGCGGCATGAATATGAGTTCCAGTTCTCTGATCAACAATGATATGGATAAGATCGAGGAACAGACTCTGAACAATTCATACTTTGCCATGAATATGTTCATGGGAGGAAATGCTTACATGCAGAATAATTACTACGCGACCGGTCTGATGATGAACTA
>DWUT01000277.1 GCA_019120615.1 Candidatus Mediterraneibacter norfolkensis | reverse complement strand
AAAAGAAAGAATGCCGTCGCACCGGTTCTCCTCTGTGCGGGGGCATTCTTTTTTCATGGAAGTATCCCCCGTTTCTTTTCGCCTTTCTGTCAGGTTTCCTGAACTGAAAAATATTATAAATTTAAATTATGGCTAATTTGTGATTATTTTTCAAAAGATACATGTTATACTATTGCTATCGCTCTTTTATATTCTAAAACAGACTGGAGAAAGAAACTATGGCAGAGAACAGCAGATATATAGATGGAACAGAATTTCTAGATGATGTGACAGATAAGATCAGGCGGAGACTTGATGAGATAAAGCAGTCTCTCGATGAAGGGCAGAAAGAAATAGAGAACATGCACGAGTATTACTGGGAAAACTATACAGAGATGGACCAGTACGGCTATGAGGACTTTGATAACCAGCAGGCACTTTTAAACCAGGTAAACGCAAACCAGGATCGTCTTGCCATGAAGCACCGGCTCGAGCGGATGGCAGACGCACCCTTTTTCGGCAGGGTGGATTTTGTGTTTGACGGAGAAGACGAGGCGGAGCCGTTTTACATTGGTATCGGCAATTTTGCTGAGAAGGCGGGGATGACTCCGATGATCTATGACTGGAGGGCGCCGGTGAGCGGACTGTTCTACGATTATGACAAGGGTCCCGCGTCCTACGAGGCTCCGGCCGGAACGATCGAAGGTGAGATCCGTTCCAAATGGCAGTATAAGATCCGGGGCGGAAAGATGATATATGAGTTCGAGAGTGACACAAAGATCGATGATGAAATTTTGAAACAGGAGCTTGGAAACAACGGTGATGTAAAGCTGAAAAACATCGTCCGCACGATACAGAAGGAGCAGAACGCGATCATCCGGAACACGAAGGACAGGATACTTGTGATCCAGGGAGCTGCGGGAAGCGGGAAGACATCTATTGCGCTCCACCGGATCGCCTACCTTCTGTACCATGACAGACAGAACCTGAAGTCCTCCAACGTGTTAGTCCTTTCGCCGAACAGCGTGTTTGCGGATTACATTTCCCACATCCTGCCGGAACTGGGGGAGGAGAACATCCGCGAGATGAGTTTTGACCTCTTTGCGTACAAAGAACTGAAGGATACTGCGGCGGACTGTGAGGACCGGTATGACCATCTGGAACGGATCATGAAGTTCCCGGATGATCAGGAGAAAGAGCGGTACCGGATGAAACAGTCGGAAGACTATGTGGGGATGATCGAGGGATTCCTTGCGACCCTGGAGGACAGACTGGTAGACTTCCGCGAGGTCAGCTTCCGTGGAACAAAGCTGACAGAAGAAGAACTGATCCGCATGTTCTATTTTAAATTCCAGGACACACCGCTCCTGGCGAGGATGAACGCGGTGATGGATTATTTTGTGGACGCCTACGAAACGCTCAAAGGCAGGGATATCTCGGATGACGACAGGATCCTTCTTCAAGAAAAATTTGACAGCATGTATGTGACGAAAGATATCTATACGATCTACAACTGGCTGCTGGAGGATTACGGGTATGAACAGCTTCCGGATGTGCCTTACGAGAGGAGAAAGGTGCAGTATGAGGACGTATTTCCCATGCTGTACCTGAAATACCGGCTTCTGGGACACGGAGCGCAGAGGAACATCAAGCACCTTGTGATCGATGAGATGCAGGATTACTCCTTCCTTCAGTATGTACTTTTAAAGCAGATCTTCCAGTGCAGGATGACGATCCTGGGAGATTATGCTCAGACGCTTGATACGAAAAAGCACGACGTGCTGAGATTTCTTCCGAAGATTTTCGGAAAAGAGATCCGTAAGGTGATCCTGAAGAAAAGCTATCGGAACACCTGGGAGATCGCGGAGTACGCGGGAAGGATCAGCGGGATCACAGATCTTGAACTTCTGGAGAGACATGGAAAAGAAGTGGAGGAGAAGTCGTTCTCAACAGAGGAGGAGATGCTGGAGGCAATTCAGGAGAATCTGAACCTGGGCGAAAACGGTTACGAGACCGGGGCGGTGATCACCATGACAGAAGAAGAGGCATATGATATTTACCGTCTCATCACAAACAGGGGAGTGGATGCTGCTTATGTAGACCGTGACAGCTCCGCGTTCAAGAGAGGATTGACCGTCACCACATTTTATCTGGCAAAGGGACTGGAGTTCGACCAGGTGTTTACGATACGGGGAGAGCGGGAGAACCCGCTCAGGAATCAGGCGGAGTATATCTGCGCTACGAGGGCGCTCCAGGAACTTTATGTATACGAGGTTGAGAAAAAATGAAGATCACACTGATCACAGTAGGAAAGATCAAAGAAAAATATCTGAAAGACGCCATCGCTGAATACTCCAAGAGGCTGAGCCGTTACTGTAAGCTTGAGATCATTGAAGTGGCGGATGAGAAGACACCGGACCAGGCGAGCGAGACGGTGGAGGAAAATATACGGAGCAAAGAAGGAGAGCGTATCCTGAAGCATATCCGGGACGATATGTATGTGATCACACTGGAGATCGGAGGAAAGATGCTCTCATCTGAAGAACTGGCACAGAAGATTGAGACGCTGGGCATACAGGGAGAGAGCAGTATTGCTTTTGTCATCGGAGGGTCCATCGGACTTGGGAAGGACGTGCTCAAAAGGTCGGATTTTGCGCTGAGCTTCTCGAAGATGACATTTCCACATCAGCTGATGAGGGTGATCCTGCTGGAGCAGGTGTACCGGAGTTATCGGATTATAAATGGGGAGCCGTATCACAAGTAGTGCGGTTTTTGTATTTGGGTATGATATGGTGTGAAGTGATGAACCATATAAAATGTTTGGGAAGAGAGTGGACAGATGGTGTTCTGCTCTCTTTTCGTATGGGTAAGAAAGACAATGACAGGGAAATAAACGAATGGTATAATGAAGTAAAACTAAGTCGACAGATTGGAATTTATGAAGACATACTTTGTTGATTGAAATAGGTTTCTAATTACAGTGATAATTGTAGTTATAATATAAATTAACCCGTTGTGCTAATTTATTTTAATGTATCTGT
>DWUT01000276.1 GCA_019120615.1 Candidatus Mediterraneibacter norfolkensis | reverse complement strand
CAATGCAAAACCTGTGTTTACCGTTGATGAGTGTCACTTCAAGCAGGAGGACGGCATTGTTGCGGAGGCCACCATCCATCACAACGGAAATAATCTCAAGATCACAGGGGTTGGTAACGGACGTCTTGACGCGGTAAGCAATGCGATCAAACACTATTTTGATGCAAGCTATGAGCTTGCTGTTTATGAGGAGCATTCTCTGACGAAAGGTTCTTCCTCCAGAGCGGTTGCGTACGTGGGTGTGATCTGCAACAAGAAGCGTTACTGGGGTGTCGGGATCGATCCCGATATCATCAAGGCTTCCATTGAAGCGCTGGTCGTTGCCGTCAATAAGATCAAAGAGATCGCAGAGTCTGATGTGAACAAAGACGAGAGACTCCTTGAGATCACCAATTATATCTACGCAAATTATAAAGATGTCACACTGGATGACCTTGCGGAGAAGTTTTTCCTCTCCAAACCTTATCTCTCAAAATATATCAGGGAGAAGTCAGGGATGACGTTCGGAGATATTCTTAAAAAGGTTCGGATGAAAAAAGCACGGGCAATGTTAAAGAGCAGCAATGCCACTGTCGAGAGTATTGCAGAGTCCGTGGGATATCAGAACGTAGAACATTTTAACAGGGTGTTTAAGAAGATGTATAATATCACACCGGTGCAGTACAGGAACCGTCACTAAAACGGGACTGTCGGGGGGAGTCCGCCAGAATGGCTGTATTGCTCTCAGACACACTTCCGTTCGGAAAACCGCGCAGCGGTACATAAGATCGCAAAAGACGCGATCTAAGTGCCGGCGCGGTTTTAACGGTCTTCGAGCAATACAGCTATTCTGGCTGGGCTTTCCCGAATGGCAGTTCCGTTTCAGGAACGGCTGGGAGGACGCGCTTGCGCGCCGCTCCCGGGAAACTGATACCAGGAATATAAAATTGATAGATCAGAAGGGACTTTTGGGCTGAACGGTAAAACTGCCGCAGTCAGAAACGTCCCTTTTCTTCTGCAAATTTTCCTGTTGCTTGATCTGCCGAAGTGGGGACTGGCCCAGCCGGAGGGAGATGTTGTCTAAGGACCGTTAAACCAATGCCGGCACTTAGAGCGCGTTCTTTGCGCTCTTACGTGTCCGCTGCATTGGTTTCCGAGCGGGAGCGTGTCCGCAGACAACATCTTCCTCCGGCGGACGCACTCTCCCTCCAAATCGCACAAATTTTGTTGTTTTGGGGATATTTTAGTGTTATCATGGGAATGGATTTTACTGACAGGAGGCTTTTGTATGAAAGTTCATGAGAGGATAGATGCTCTCCGCCGTGAGATGGAGAGAGAAGGCATCGATATCTATATAGTGCCGACAGCAGATTATCACCACAGTGAATATGTTGGGGAATATTTTAAAGTGAGGCAGTTTCTCACCGGGTTTACCGGGTCTGCCGGAACTGCGGTGATCACGAAGGATCAGGCGGGGCTTTGGACAGACGGCAGGTATTTTATCCAGGCGGACAGACAGCTTTCCGGGAGCGGGATACGTCTGTACCGGATGGGTGAGCCTGGCGTGGAGACGATCGAAGAATTTGCCGAAAGAGAACTTCCCCGGGGAGGCGTGATCGGATTTGACGGAAGGACAGTAGGGATAAAGGACGGAAGGCTGTACGAAGAGCTCTCCGGGAAGAAAGAAGGGAGACTGGATCACAGCCATGATCTCGGCGGACGTGTGTGGGAGGACCGCCCCGAAATGCCGAAAGCGAAAGCCTTCCGGCTTGATGTGAGATACGCCGGTGAAACGGTTTCCGCAAAACTTGCGCGGATCCGGGAAAAGATGAAGGAGAAGGGCGCGGAAGCGCACATAATTTCCAGTCTGGATGATATCGCGTGGATTCTTAACATCCGGGGCGGAGATATCGCGTACTGCCCTCTGGTCCTTTCCTATGCGGTGATCTGGCCGGATCATGTGGATCTTTACGCAGATAAGAAGAAATTCTCTGAAGACATCCTGCAGGAGTTTGCAGAAAATGATATCCGCGTCCTTCCCTATGGGCAGATCTACGAGGACGTCAAGGGAATGAAAAAGGACTCTGTCATCCTTCTGGACCCGGAACGAACCAGTTATACTCTGTATAAAAATCTTCCGGAAAATGTGAAGATCGTGGAGGAGCAGAATCCGTCTGTCCTGATGAAATCGGAGAAGAATGATGTTGAAGCGGAAAATATCAGAAAGGCGCACCTGAAAGACGGGATCGCACATACCCGTTTCATGTACTGGCTTAAGAAAAATATCGGAAAGATCCCGATGACAGAGATCTCAGCATCTGATAAACTGGAGGAGTTCCGGACGGAACAGGAAGGATATCTGGGGGCAAGCTTTGCGCCGATCAGCGCATTTGCCGAGCACGGAGCGGTGATCCACTACAGCGCGACGGAAGAGACAAATGTGGAGCTGAAGAAAGGGAAATTGCTCCTCACAGATACAGGCGGACACTACTGGGAAGGCACGACGGATATTACAAGGACGGTCGCCCTTGGCGAAGTCTCAGGAGAAGAAAAGGAGCATTTCACCCTGGTCGCCAGAGCCATGCTGAGACTGGCGAATACTGTGTTCCTCCACGGGTGTACGGGAGCGAACCTGGACTGTATCGCCCGGGAGGTCTTCTGGAAGGAAAAACTAAATTTCAACCATGGCACCGGACACGGCGTGGGGTATCTGACAAATGTGCACGAGGCTCCCATTAATTTCCGCTGGAAAGAAGGGGATTTTCCGGCACAGCCACTGGAGAAAAATATGGTGATCTCGGATGAACCGGGAATCTATATTGAGGATTCCCACGGGATCCGTCTGGAAAATCTTCTCCTGGTGCAGGAAGATGAAAAGAATGAGTACGGACAGTTTATGAAATTCCAGATCATGACCTATGTGCCGATCGACCTGGACGCCCTGATCCCGGAGATGATGACGGCGGAAGAGAGGGAGATGCTCAACGATTATCACAGGAAAGTATATGAGCTGATCGGCCCTCATCTGAATGAGGAGGAACGGGCCTGGCTGAGAGAGTATACGCGGCCGGTCTGAAAGAGATTAGAACAAGGAAAATAAGAAATGGAACAGACAGAAAATACAACCAATGAACTGATCGCCAGACTTGAGTCAAAATATTCAAAGCTGAGTAAGGGACAGAAGCGTCTTGCAGATTATGTGCGTCAGAACTATGACAAAGCTGTCTTTCTGACAGCGGCCAAACTGGGCGAAATTGTCGGGGTAAGCGAGTCCACGGTAGTCCGTTTTGCCACCCAGCTCGGATACAAAGGGTATCCGGGGTTTCAGAAAGCGCTGGAGGAACTGGTGAGGAATAAGCTGAATTCGATTCAGAGGATGGAAGTGACATATGGGAGGATCAGCCAGAGCGAGATCCTGGAGACCGTGCTCCATTCGGATATCGAGAAGATCAAGCAGACTCTTTCAGTGATTGACCACAAGGCGTTCAATCTTGCGATCGATACGATCCTGGGTGCAGAGAAGATCTACGTTATCGGAATCAGGAGCTGCGCACCGCTCGCGTCTTTTTTCAGTTTTTACCTGAATCTTGTCTGCGACGAAGTGACGGCGGTGACGACGAACAGTTCAAGCGAGATATTTGAGCAGCTGATACGGATCAACGAGAAGGACGTTATCATCGGGATCAGTTTCCCGCGCTATTCCATGCGTACGCTGAAAGCGCTTGAGTTTGCGAGCAACCGGAAAGCCAAGGTGATCACGCTGACAGACAGTGTGCATTCTCCGATGAACCTTTATTCGTCCTGCAATCTGATCGCCCGCAGCGACATGGCTTCGATTGTGGATTCGCTGGTGGCTCCCCTGAGTGTGATCAACGCGCTGATCGTCGCGCTCTGCATGAAGAAACAGGATGAGGTGGTGAGTACCCTTGAGACGCTGGAAAAGATCTGGGGAGAATACCAGGTGTACAGCGGGGACGAGCTGAATCCGGTAAGCGGGACAGTTTCTGTGGAGAATGACGGCAGAGATACGGAGGGGAGATAGAAGATGAGCAGTGTGATCGTGATCGGCGGAGGCGCCGCCGGAATGATGGCAGCTATTTCTGTGGCTGGATGCGGCGGCAGGGTAAACCTTCTGGAAAAAAATGAAAAGCTGGGAAAGAAACTTTTTATCACCGGAAAAGGGCGGTGCAATCTGACAAATGCGGCGGATATTGAGGATTTTTTTCAGGCAGTGGTCAGTAACCCGAAATTTTTATACAGCAGTTTTTACTCCTTTACCAATGATCAGACGATCGCTTTTTTTGAGGGACTTGGCCTTAAGACAAAAGTGGAGAGGGGAGGAAGAGTATTTCCCCAGTCCGATCATTCCTCAGATGTGATCAGTGCTCTGAGCAGGGAACTGTCACGGAGAAAAGTGGATGTCTCTCTTCATACGGAAGTGAAGGCGATTATCATAGAAGAAGGAAGAGCGGCAGGGGTAAGTCTGTCCTCCGGGAAAAAGCTGTACGCAGACGCGGTGATCGTGGCCACAGGAGGAATATCCTATCCATCCACCGGTTCTACAGGGGACGGATACCGGTTTGCGGAGTTATGCGGACACCGGATCACGGAACTGTCCCCCTCCCTGGTGCCGATGGAAGTGAAAGAGTGGTATGCAAAAGAACTGATGGGACTGTCTCTGAGAAATATACAGATCCGGATCACGGACGGAAAAAAGAAACTGTACGAAGAATTCGGGGAGATGCTTTTTACCCATTACGGCGTAACGGGACCTGTCATCTTAAGCGCCAGCAGTGTTGTCGGGAAACGACTGAAACAGAAAGAACTGACGCTCCATATCGACCTGAAACCGGCCCTTTCGGAAGAGCAGCTTGACAAGAGGGTGCTGAGGGAATTTGAGACAAATCATAACAGGCAGTTCAAAAACGCGGTGGACAGCCTTTTCCCTGCAAAATTAAAACCGGTCATGGTGGAACTTTCAGGCATCCCTGAGGAGAAAAAGGTACATGAGATCACGAAGGAAGAGCGGAGCCGGTTTGTCCATCTGATCAAGGACTTTACAATGACACTCACGAACCTGAGAGGGTATAATGAAGCGATCATCACAAAGGGCGGAGTTTCAGTCAGAGAGATCGATCCCGGTACAATGGAGTCCAGGAAGATTTCCGGTCTGTACTTTGCGGGAGAGGTCCTGGACCTGGATGCAGTGACCGGAGGATATAATCTCCAGATCGCCTGGTCCACAGGATATCTGGCGGGGATGAGCGCGGCAGAAAAGAAACAGAGTTAAAACATTCATATATAGGGAGGGAAAATATGGGATACAATGTAGCGATAGACGGACCGGCAGGCGCGGGGAAAAGCACGATCGCGAAGCTGGTGGCAAAAGAAAAAGGATATATCTATGTGGATACCGGGGCGATGTACAGGGGACTCGCGATCCATTTCCTGAAAAAAGGAGTCGACCCTGAAGATAAGAACGCCGTCGCGGAGGCTTGCAAAGATGCTGAAGTGACCATCGGATACGAAAACGGTGTTCAGCAGATCTATCTGAACGGAGAAAACGTGACCGGTATGCTCCGCACAGAAGAGGTCGGAAATATGGCTTCCAAAACATCGGCTATCCCGCAAGTCAGGGAAAAGCTTCTGGATCTGCAGCGCTCCCTTGCAGCGGAAAAGGATGTGATCATGGACGGAAGAGACATCGGGACCAATATCCTGCCGGATGCGGATGTGAAGATCTATCTGACAGCCAGCGTGGAGACCAGAGCAAAGCGCAGATATGATGAGCTGAAAGAAAAAGGAGAGGACTGCAGTCTCGAAAACATCTCAAGAGATATTCGAGAGAGGGATGAAAGGGATATGACAAGAGCGATCGCTCCTCTCAGAAAAGCGGAGGATGCTGTGCTTGTTGACAGTTCGGATATGACGATTCCGGAAGTGGTGGATGAGATCTGCAGTCACTGCAGATAAGAATCCAGTGAAAAGAGCAGACAGGAGAGACGGATCAATGAAAGTGATAAAGGCGAAAACAGCGGGGTTCTGCTTTGGCGTCAAGCGGGCGGTCGACACGGTTTACGAACAGCTGGAAAAAAAGAAGGATGGGGAACGGATCTACACGTACGGACCGATCATCCACAACGAAGAAGTGATCAAGGATATGGAGGCAAAAGGGGTTCAGGTCCTACGGTCGGAAGAGGAACTTGAAAGCCTCCGGGAAGGAACTGTCATTATACGTTCTCACGGTGTGGAGAAAAGGATTTATGATATCCTGAATGAGAAACATATCAGGATCGTTGACGCTACCTGCCCGTTTGTCAGGAAGATCCATAATATCGTGCAGGAGCAGAGCGAAGATGGTCGATACATTGTGATCATAGGAAATCCCGAGCATCCGGAGGTTCAGGGGATAAAAGGATGGGCAGGAGAACAGGTATGCGTCATCCAGGATCGTGCTGATGCGGAAAAGTTTTCCACGGATGGAAATGAAAAAATCTGTATAGTTTCCCAGACGACATTTAATTACAATAAATTTAAAGATTTAGTTGAAATTATTTCTGAAAAGAGTTATGATGTAAGTGTTTTAAATACAATCTGCAATGCTACAAAAGAACGTCAGACAGAGGCTCAGAGCATCGCAGAGACGGTGGATGCTATGATAGTGATTGGTGACAAGCATAGTTCCAATACCCAGAAGTTATTTGAAATATGCCACGGGGCATGTAACAATACGTACTATATACAGACACTTGACGATTTGGATTTGAATCAATTAGGGTCAGTGGAAACAGTAGGTATTACAGCAGGGGCATCCACGCCCAACAATATAATTGAGGAGGTTCAAAATAATGTCAGAATTATCTTTTGAACAGATGTTAGACGAGTCATTTAAAACAATTCATAACGGTGAAGTGGTTGAGGGTACTGTTATCGATGTGAAACCGGATGAGATCATCCTGAACATCGGATATAAGGCAGACGGCATCATCACAAAGAATGAATATTCAAATGATCAGTCTCTCGATCTGACAACAGTTGTGTCTGTAGGAGATACGATGACTGTAAAAGTGCTGAAAGTGAATGATGGAGAGGGACAGGTCCTTCTTACATATAAGAGACTTGCAGCCGAGAAAGGAAATGAGCGTCTTCGCGAGGCGTATGAGAATAAGGAGGTCCTCAAGGCAACAGTTACTCAGATTCTTGGAGGAGGTATCTGTGCGACAGTTGACGAGGTGAGGGTATTTATCCCTGCAAGCCTTGTTTCAGATTCTTATGAGAAAGATCTCAGCAAATATGAAGGAAAAGAGATCGAGTTCGTGATCAGCGAGTTCAATCCGAGAAGAAATCGGGTGATTGGCGACAGACGGCAGCTTCTTGTTGCGGAGCGCGCCGAGAAACAGAAAGAACTTTTCGCAAAACTCAAAGTCGGCGATACAGTGGAAGGAACTGTTAAGAATGTAACAGACTTTGGCGCATTCGTTGATCTCGGTGGTGTTGACGGACTGCTTCATATTTCAGAGATGTCCTGGGGAAGAGTTGACAATCCGAAGAAACTTTTCCATGTTGGCGATCAGCTGAAAGTTCTTGTAAAAGATATCCATGACACAAAGATTGCGCTCAGCCTGAAATTCCCGGAGACAAATCCGTGGGCAAATGCAGCGGAAGATTTCGCAGTAGGCAGAGTGGTTACCGGAAAAGTAGCGCGTATGACAGATTTCGGAGCGTTTGTTGAACTTGCTCCGGGAGTGGATGCACTGCTTCATGTTTCTCAGATTTCAAAGGCACATGTGGACAAACCGTCGGATGTACTGTCGATTGGACAGGAGATCACAGCGAAGATCGTTGATCTGAATGAAGATGAAAAGAAGATCAGTCTCAGCATGAAGGCTCTTGAGACAGAGAATCCTGCCGGGGATGCCGAGGAAGAGTAAATAAATAAAAACAGCCGGGGTGTCGGCTGTTTTTTTGTGCGATTATTAAGAAAAAATGTATTATTTTTTGTTAAAAAATCAACGGGGTGTTTACAAAAATGTGCAATCTTTATTGTCAAATTACTGGATTTTAAGGCTTTTTTTTAGTAAAATAGTCTTATTGTGAAAAATATGCGCATTTTTTGCTGATTAAAGCGAAGGTGCTGCAGAAAGAAAGGAAGAGAAAAATGGGACTTTTGACATTCAAAGGCGGAATCCATCCTGATGATGGAAAACGTTTCTCGAAAGACCAGGAAGTCAAGCCTCTTTTGCCAAAAGGAGATATGGTTTACCCTCTCTCTCAGCATATAGGGGCTCCGGCCAATCCTGTCGTGAAGAAAGGGGACCATGTCCTGAAAGGGCAGATGATCGCCGATGCGGGCGGGTTTGTCTCTGCTCCGGTCTATTCTTCGGTATCGGGTACTGTAAAGGGACTGGAACAGAGGTTTAATCCCACGGGAACAAAAACCGAGTGTATTGTCATCGAAAATGACGGAGAATATCAGGAGGTTGAGTATGATCCTGTAAAGCCCCTTGAGGAGCTGAGCAGAGAGGAGATCCTTGACATGATCGCACGCGCGGGAATTGTCGGTATGGGAGGCGCGGGTTTCCCGACAAGAGT
>DWUT01000275.1 GCA_019120615.1 Candidatus Mediterraneibacter norfolkensis | reverse complement strand
TTGATTCTGAAGGAAGAATATGTATAGATAAAAATGGTGATCCGGTTTTGATTCTTGATTTCAGCAGAGCGGATAAAATTATGGATTATATAAAAATTTATAATGAGAAAAATACGCATGATCCGATACGGGTAAGAGGTCATGTACTTGTATGGCATTCTCAGACCCCGGACTGGTTTTTTCGGGAGAAATATGATACCCGGGGACCATATGTGTGCAGAGAAAGGATGATGAAGCGCCTTGAAAATTATATCCGGGAAGTGGTCGAACATTATGACGGAGCCGGCAGTCCATACCGGGGCATTATATACGCCTGGGATGTAGTAAACGAACAGATTGAGCCAGACGACTTTGATCCGGATTGGAATCCGGGCGCTGTGCGTTATACATGTAACGGGGAAAATACCGGTTGGTATAATGTTTTCAAGGGGGATATCAGCTATATTACTCAGGCGTTTGTCTTTGCGAACCGCTATGCCCCGCGGGATGTCAAGCTTTTTTACAATGATTACAATGACGCAGATCCGGTAAAAAGAAATGAAATTTGTATTTTACTCAGACAGATCAGAGAGACAGAAGGTGCACGGATCGATGGAATGGGAATGCAGGCACATTATCATATGGACTTTCCGACTGTTGAACAGCTGACAGAAGCTGTGAGTGCGTACTCATCCATCGTAGATGAAATTCAGTTCACGGAATTTGATCTGCAGTCAAGCAGAGGTTACGATGGATCGGACCGGGAGTCAGAATTGAACAGAGAAGGGGAACGGTATAGAGAACTGTTTCAAACAATCTATGGCCTTGATAAAGAAGACGGGATTAATATCACGGGAGTTACATTCTGGGGAACTCATGACGGAGCTTCGTGGCTGCAGGATGTTTCTTTTGTGGGCGGTGGAGCAGATGGAAGCAGACCGCAGATGCCGCTTCCGTTTGATGACAACTATAATGTTAAACCATCTTATTGGGGAATTATTGACGCATCAAAATAGAGAAACAGACAGAATTCAGGTCATATCATTTATAAGAGAGTGGGAGAGAAATGCGGTTGATACTTAAAAAATTCATGAGACAGATCGATAATTTTTCAATCCGAAAAAAGATGATCTTTATATACATATTCTGTATGCTTCTGCCGATCACACTGACAGACGGGGTGATCATATATACGGTTCTGCATACAGAAGCACAGCTGCTCAGATCCGAAATGGAAGACGTAGCGGATGCAGTCAACTACCAGATCTTTTATGATGTGGATACTGTTTCAAAAGTGGCAAAAAGCATTTATACGAACCAGTATATCAATGATTTCCTTGAGATAAAATATGAGGATCCTTTTGATTATATTGTCCACTATCAGCAGTTCTTCAAAGATACACTCTTCCAGAGTGCAGATATGACGGGTAATTCAGTAATAACGCTGTATACAGATAATGGAACAATTGTGAGTGGAGGTACAGTCAGAAGTCTGGATTTGATCAAAGGAAGTGACTGGTATCAGGATCTGAGTGAAAAAAATACGGAACAGATGCTCTATTTTGCATATGAGCCGGATATACCCGGGGCAGTTATGGATCCGGAAAGGCATGTCTATTTTCTGAGTAAGATGAACTATTATGGGGGTGGTCAATCGGAAAAGATGCTTAAGCTTGAACTGGATTATAGTACTATAAACAGAAACCTTCAAAATCTGAATTATGATATGCCTGTATATATATGCCATGAAGGGAAAATCATATTTTCAAATCGCGGCGGTGAAAACATCGGAGATCCGTTTGCGAACTTTTCATTTTCCGGCGACGTGGAATATTTGAAGATAAGTAATATTTACGACGCAGAGCTGGAGATCTGTGTATTGCGGCCGGAAACAAATCTTACAGGCAAACTGGCGGAGAGACTTCCTATACTGGTTCTTCTTTTTTTGATCAATATCCTTTTCCCACTGCTCATGGTACTCCTTTTAAACCGTTCGCTGACTGCCCGGATCAGTAAATTGAGCAGTATCTTCAGAAATACGGAGGATGAAAATCTGATTGAGATCGAAGATGTTGCTGCAAAAGACGAAATCGGTGACCTGATGAGAAACTACAACCGGATGGCTTCCCGTATCAAAACTTTGGTGAAGATTGTTTACAAAAACAAGATACATGAACAGGAGATGACAGTAGCAAGGCAGAAGGCAGAACTCCTTGCGCTGAGAAGTCAGATTAATCCTCATTTTCTGTTTAATGCACTTGAGAGTATACGGATGCACAGCGTGATAAAAAAGGAAAAAACTACTGCAGAAATGGTAGAAAAGCTTGCTGTTATGCAAAGACAATATGTGGACTGGGGTGAAGATATTATTGAGGTCGGACAGGAGATGGATATAGTCAGAAATTATATGGACCTTCAGCAGTACCGATTCGGAACAAGGCTGTCATATGAGCTGGATGTAGAAGACGGATGCCAGCATCAGAAAATCCCAAAACTGACGATCGTGACATTTGCTGAAAATGCATGTGTGCATGGAATAGAGAAAAAAACTGTACCAGGCTGGGTATTTATCCGTGTGTACAGAGAAAATGATGAAATGTGTATTGAAGTAGAAGATACAGGGGAAGGAATGACGGAAAATGAGATTAACAGCATGCGGCGAAAGATGGAGAATGCAAGTATAGAGCTTCTGGAGAATGAAAAAGGAGTGGGAGTCATTAATGCCTGCCTGAGACTGAAAATGATGTCACATGGCAGGGTGCACTTTGAATTATGCGGGGAAGAAGGAACCGGTGTGACAGTTCTGATACACCTGCCGTTTATAGAAAGTTAGAAAAGGTGATAAGATGCTGAAAGTACTGTTAGTAGATGATGAACCATTTATACTTCGCGGAATGAAAGAACTGATAGACTGGGAAAATGAGGGCTTTAAGATCGTGGGATCAGCTTCTGACGGAGAAGAGGCACTTCACTTTCTGCAGGACCATGACGCAGATCTTGTTCTTGCAGATATCAAAATGCCGGTCATGGACGGTCTGGAACTTTTGCGCGCGTTGCGCGCGTCCGAAAAATTCAGGGATGTTTATTTCATTATTCTGAGCGGATATGCTGATTTTCAGTATGCTCAGGAAGCAATCAAGTATGCGTGTACGGATTATATATTGAAACCGGTGGAAAAAGAAAAACTGATACAGGCTCTTCGTAAAGTTAGAGGGATGAAAGATATAGAGCTTGAGAAAGACAGAGAGACAAAAAAACTGGAAAACGCATATCTTGCCGGAAAACTGATTTCTATCATCCAGGGAAGATTTGATCCGCTGACGTTTGAGTATGTCAGACAGCATATGTATTTGTCAGAACGGGTGAGATATGTTGAAATCTTGGTCGATGGAGATGATTACGAGGACGAATGTGAAGATACTGTCAAGCGGGCAAATCAGAAACAGCTGTATAAAGCCTGTGTGGATTATCTTCAGGATGACAGCGCCCATTGTGTGATGGATGTCTCCATACAGGAAAAAGTTTATGATGTTGGCTTTGTTTTATGCGGATATATGTATGAATCTACAGATATTAAAGAATATCTGGGTGATTTTATGAAGTATCTGAGAGAAATACTAGGACTTCCGGTGATTATGCTCGTGGGAAAAGAAGTAAAAAATCTGGAGGAAACTGCAAAATCATACAGTACAACGAGAATGTTAAGGTCTTTCCAGGGATTCAGGGAGAAAAAGGCAATTTATTATTATGAGGAGGAAATGCAGATTCATACAAGCGGGATCATGCTTTGTAAGAAAAGTCTTGATATTCTTTTGAATGCCATTGAACAGAACAATCATACGGAGATTATGAAAGCGGTTGACAGCTTTTATGAGGAGATGAAGCAGAGAGGGATTGCAGGCGATGTGATACGCCTGAATATTAATTATCTCCTTTTCCAGCTCCTGCATCTGGCATCGGAACTAGATGACAGCGTAAACCAGGAAGAGATATTGAGGATGATAAGTGAAGGCACTTTTGAGAAGGGAATCTTACGGGGGAGTAAAGCACATCTGTGCAGGGTTGCATGTGAATATGGGGATTATCTGGCACAGATGCGGAAAGATTCTTCAAGGGGAATACTAGGGAAAATAGAGAAAGAGATCCGGGAGAGGTATGCGGAGAATCTGACACTCAAAGAGCTTGGTGAGAAATATTACCTGAACGGAGCATATCTGGGACAGCTTTTCAGAAAAAAATTCGGGCAGTCATTTAAGGATTATCTGAATAATTACCGGATTGACCAGGCCTGCCAGCTTCTTCTGCGGACAGACAAGAAAATATATCAGATAGCCGAGATGGTGGGGTACCGTGATCTGGACTATTTTGTGAATCGATTTATCTCGGCAACAGGGTGTACGCCGGCTAAATTCCGAAAACAGGCGAAGACTCAGGCTGAGAGAAAAGAATAGAAGAACTATAAGAGTGAAATTCTATAATTTATCCTGTTTTTTGGTATACTTTATCCGATTTTTTTTGATTGGCGTTCCGCTAAAATAGAGTTATCAAATACAAGGAGGAAAAATATGAAAGCAAGAAGAGTAACGGGAATGCTGCTGGTATCTGCACTTGCAGTTTCACTTTTTACCGGATGCAGTGGAGGCGAAAGCAGCAAGAATGAGGACGGGGTCAAAGAATTTACAGCTTTCTTTGCAGTTCCCGGAGCGGAGATCAATGACGATAATGATATTCAGCAGATCATCGCAGAAAAGACGGGCGCAAAAGTGGATGAGACATGGCTTACCGGTCAGACGGCTTCTGAGGCAGTAGGTACCCTGATCGCCGGGGGCGAGTATCCGGATTTTATTGACGGCGGAGACGCCATGGGGCAGCTCTATGAGGCAGGTGCACTTGTGCCGCTGGATGATTATCTGGATGATTACCCCAATATTAAAGCTTACTATTCCGATGAAGAATGGAACAAGTTGAGACAGGATGACGGACATATTTACTGGATCCAGCAGTTTCAGAATATCAAAGGAGAAGAGAAGGCTACAACCCACAATGACGAGGCGTTCTGGATCCAGACGAGAGTACTGGAGTGGGCTGGATATCCGGAAGTGAATACACTGGACGAGTACTTCGATCTTCTGGAGAGTTATATCGAAGCCAATCCGACAATGGAGGATGGAACAGACAATATTGCCTACACAATCCTGTGTGAGGACTGGAGATATTACTGCCTGGAGAATCCGCCGCAGTTCCTTGCCGGCTATCCGAACGACGGATCTGTGATCGTTGACCCGGATGAACTGAAGATCATCGACTATAATACGACAGATACTGCGAAGAGGTATTTCCAGAAACTGAATGATGAGTACCAGAAAGGCTATGTAGATCCCGAATCATTTACACAGACATATGATGAGTATATTGCAAAGCTTTCCACCGGGCGTGTGCTGGGAATGGTGGACCAGTGGTGGAACTTTGCGTACAATGTAAATGATTCCCTGAAACAGCAGGGACTTGACGAGAAGGGATGCAGTTATGTGCCGCTTCCGATCACCATTGATGAGGGAATCAAAAATCAGTGGCACACTTCCGGCGGAGCTTTGAATGTAGGATCCGGCCTTGCAATTACAACGAGCTGTGAGGATGTGGAAGGTGCACTCCAATTTATAGATGACCTGCTTGAACAGGATATCCATAACCTCCGTTTCTGGGGAGAGGAGGGAGTAGACTATGAAGTGGACGAAAACGGTCTGTTCTATCGGACAGAAGAACAGAGAATGCAGGCCGCAGATACAGCATATAAAGCGTCACACCTCTGTTGCTATTCCTATTTTCCGTCATATAAAGGAACCAGCGATGACGGAATCAATGCAAACTGGCCGGATGAGCAGCCGGGAGAATTCTTTGACAGTCTGAATTCCGCCGTGCAGAAATGCTTTGAGGCTTATGGTGTTGAGACATATGTGGAAATGCTCGGGACTAACGAGGCACCCGGTCCCTGGTATCCCATGTATTCTTTCTCCGGTTCCATGACTACAAGCACGCCGGGCGGTGTGGCATGGACAAAAATGGGCGAGATAAAACATGAATATCTTCCGAGAGTTGTCATGGCAGATGATTTCGAAGGTGAGTGGAATACATATATGGATGCATATGAAGGATGTGACCCGAAGGCATTCCTTGACGAGATGCAGGCTGAACTGGACCGCAGAATGGAAGAAGCAGCCAAATTTGAATAGGATAGGGAAGGATAAAACAGGCAGATATGCTGCAGGCTTATCTGCCTGTTTGAGAAATGAGGTGAATGTATGTCTTTTGGAATAAAGAGAAAAAAAGCAGTAGTGGCAGAGCCGAAGATCCATTTCAGCTGGAAGGAAGCCAAACGCCAGAAGGCTCTCCTGATCTGGTCCGGAGTCATTCTGATCTACGGTGCTATTTTTTATTATCTTCCGCTGGGCGGCTGGCTTATGGCTTTTCAAAATTATAGGCCGATTGACGGACTCTTTCACTCCAAGTTTGTAGGCCTTGAGAAATTTCAGCAGCTTTTTTCGGACGCGACATTTCTTCGAGTGATACGAAACACACTTGCTATGGGTGTACTTAATCTGGCAGTGACATTTATTACAGCAATCGTATTTGCTATTCTTCTTAATGAAGTACGCAATGCCATAGGGAAAAAGACGGTTCAAACGATCTCTTACCTTCCGCATTTTCTTTCGTGGATCATCGTAACAGGGATCATTCATGACGCATTGTCGGGAACGGGAATCGTCAATGAACTGCTGGTCAATCTGAACATTATTGACCAGCCCATTAATTTCTTTGCCCATAAGGAGTATTTCTGGCCTATCGTTGCGTTTGCGAATGTATGGAAGGAGACTGGTTGGAATGCCATTATATACCTTGCAGCCATTACATCAATTGACCCGTCGCTTTACGAGGCGGCAGCTATAGACGGAGCGGGAAGATGGGCGAAGATCAAGCATGTGACGCTTCCGGGAATCAGACCGACGATCATGATCCTTCTTCTCATGAATGTGGGTAACGTACTGAATGCAGGATTTGAGATACAGTATCTGTTAGGAAACGGACTGGTTCAGAGCGTATCCCAGACGATTGATATCTATGTGCTGAACTGGGGCATCAGTCAGGGCGACTTCTCTATCGGTACTGCGGCCGGTATCTTTAAGAGTGTTGTAAGTATTGTCCTGATCGTGATTGCAAACCAGATCGCCAAACGAAACGGCGATGAGAGACTGTTCTAAGGAGGGGTGAAAATGAAAACAAAAAAGAAAATAAAAACATCGCCCGCGGACAAAGCATTTACAGTATGCAATACGATCTTTATGGTCCTGTTTCTTATTATTACGCTGTATCCGATCCTTAATACACTGGCGCTTGCGTTTAATGACGGGACGGATGCACTCAGAGGGGGAATATATCTCTGGCCAAGAAAATGGACACTGCAAAATTTTATCACGGTTTTGCAGAAAGACAATCTGATCACAGGTGCCTATATCACTGTGGCACGTACTGTACTTGGAACGGTTACGGCACTCCTTGCCAATGCCATACTGGCTTTTATTGTCAGCAGAAAAAGATTTTTATTTAAAAAGCAGCTGTCTCTTTTCTGGGTGATCACAATGTATGTGAACGGCGGTATGATACCTACTTTCCTGCTATATAAAAGCCTTGGCCTGACTAACAGCTTCTGGGTGTATGTGATACCGGGGATGATCAGTGCGTTCAACATGCTTGTGATCCGTACATATATGAACGGACTTCCGGATAGTCTGGAAGAATCAGCGCAGCTGGATGGCGCGGGGTATTTTACAATCTTTACAAAAATAATTTCACCGCTGTGTAAGCCTGTCTATGCTACGGTTGCTCTCTTTGTTGCGGTAGGACAGTGGAATTCCTGGTTCGATGCCATGCTGTACAACAGGATGAATTCCGGCCTGACTACCCTGCAGTACGAATTGATGAAGCTCCTGTCTTCTGTGACAAGCCAGGGATCGTCAGCTGAAGCTATGAAAAACGCGGCAGGATCCGTTACACCGGAAACTGTGCGGGCCGCGGCTTCGATACTGACGATGCTTCCGATCATCTGCATTTATCCTTTCTTGCAGAGATACTTCGTAACAGGACTTACTTTAGGGGGCGTAAAAGAATAATAATAGATAACCGGAGGATAGAGGATGGACAGAAAAGAAGCGAGAAAAAGAGCGCAGGAACTGGTCTCAAAAATGACGACAGAAGAGAAGGCTTCTCAGCTCAGGTATGATTCACCGGGAATCCCAAGACTTAGTATCCCGGAATACAACTGGTGGAATGAAGGACTTCATGGAGTGGCAAGAGCCGGTACCGCCACTGTATTCCCACAGGCGATCGGGATGGCAGCGTCCTTTGATGAAGAATTGATCAGGGAAGTGGCGGATGTCATAGCTGTGGAGGGAAGAGCAAAATATAATGCCGCCTCCTCACATGGAGACCGGGACATTTACAAAGGACTTACCTTCTGGTCCCCCAATGTGAATATTTTTCGTGATCCCCGCTGGGGCAGAGGGCATGAGACATACGGGGAAGATCCGTATCTGACTGCGACGTTGGGCAAGGCTTATGTGGAAGGACTCCAGGGAGACGGAGATACCATGAAGGCGGCTGCCTGTGCGAAACATTTTGCTGTACATTCCGGTCCGGAGGCACTGCGTCATGAATTTGACGCTGAAGTGTCTCAGAAGGATCTGGAAGCGACTTACTTGCCTGCTTTCAAGGCTCTTGTGAAAGAATCACATGTGGAGGCAGTTATGGGAGCGTATAACCGTGTAAACGGAGAGCCATGCTGCGGCAGTACGACACTGATTAAAAACAAACTGAGGAACGAATGGGGATTCGAAGGTCACTTTGTCTCTGACTGCTGGGCAATACGTGACTTCCATGAGAACCATATGGTTACAGGGACTCCCATGGAATCCGCAGCAATGGCTCTGAACGCAGGGTGTGATCTGAACTGCGGAAATACATATCTTCATATCCTGAATGCGTATTATCATGGCATGGTAACCGAGGAAGCCATCACTGAGGCGGCTGTACGGTTGTTTACAACCCGATTTTTACTGGGGCTCTTTGACGGAAGTGAATATGATAAAATCCCATACACAAAGGTGGAATGTGAGGAACATCTCCGAATAGCACATAGAGCAGCTTTGGAGAGCATCGTCCTTCTGAAAAATGAAAACGGGATCCTGCCATTGAAAAAAGAAGAGATAAAGACAATTGGTGTGATCGGACCAAATGCGGACAGCAGGGCGGCTTTGATCGGGAATTATCACGGAACATCATCGGAATATGTGACAGTCCTGGAAGGAATCAGAAACTGTGCGGGAGATGGAATACGCATCTTTTACTCCCAGGGAAGTGACCTTTTCCGGGATAAAACAGAGGCTCTTGCCCGTGACATGGATCGCATAGCAGAGGCTGTAACCGTAGCGGAAAACAGTGACGTAGTAATCCTTTGTCTTGGCCTGGATGAGACTCTGGAAGGAGAAGAAGGGGATACAGGGAACAGCTATGCATCCGGTGACAAAGAGGATCTTCAGCTTCCACTCTGTCAGCGCAGGCTGATGGAAGCAGTGGCAAAGACAGGGAAACCAGTCGTCCTTTGTATGCTGGCCGGCAGTGATATTGATATGAGCTTTGCCAATGAACATTTTAAAGCAATCCTGCAGGTCTGGTATCCTGGCGCCCGCGGAGGAAATGCCGTGGCGGAGATTCTGTTCGGAAAAGAATCTCCTTCCGGAAAACTTCCTGTGACCTTTTATGAAACGCTGGAGGAGCTTCCTCCGTTTGAAGATTATTCTATGGAGGGACGGACTTACCGGTATATGAAAGGAAAAGCCCAGTATCCTTTCGGGTATGGACTGACTTATGGAAAAGCGGAAGTTGATTCAGTGGCAGTGTCGGAGACAGAAACAGGAGCAGATGTATCTGTCCAGGTAAGAAATACAGGGGAAAGAGACATTTGTGAGGTGCTGCAGATTTATATCAAATGCGAAGATTCTGTGTATTCAGTTCCCAACCCGCAACTGTGTGGGTTTCAGCGAGTGTTGCTCCATCAGGGGGAATGCAGAACACTTCAGGTAAGCATCCCTGAGGAAGCGTTTACTGTTGTAGATGAGGAAGGTTATCACATTACAGGGGGAAAACACTATACGATATACACCGGCTTTTCTCAGCCTGACCTGAGAAGTGAGGAACTGACAGGTATGCGTCCTGTCCGGGTAGAATTCAGAAGAAAGTAAACGGAACTTAAGAACGGAGAAAGCTATGAAGATTAATCTTGACAGCCCTGTCATTGCTTTTTTAACTACGGTCGCTGATTTTATGATATTGAACATTCTGTTTATTATATGCTGCGCGCCGGTCATTACGATCGGCCCGGCCGTCAGTGCCCTTTACACGATTACCATACGTGAGGCGAGACATGAAGGCGGATATATATTTAAACCCTTTTTTAGGGCATTTAAAAATAATTTCAGTCGGTCGTTTCTTTTATCAATATTATATTGTCTGGCAGGAGCAGTCCTTGTATTTGGCGTAAAATTCTGGCAGAGAAAGCCGGGATTTTCTACATCTGATCAGGTGATGCTCGTGATCACGGGAGTATTTGCGGTTATCTGGATCTTATCACTCCTTTATGTGTTTGCATTAACTGCCAGATTTGATAATACTGTTTTGAAAACAGTAAAAAATGCAGTGATCCTGGCTGTATTTAATCTGAAAGAGACAATATTGCTGGCCTTGATCTCTGCAGTTGTGATCATACTTATGATCTTTGCAAAAAGTGTCTGGATTTTTATGATGGTGGGTGGATTTTCTGCTTGTGCTTATGTGAAATCGCTGCTGCTCATAAAAGTGTTCAGGCAGTATGAATCAGAAGAAGGAGGAATTTGAAATGGCGAGAATGGTGATCGATCCAAACAGGAAACTGAGCAGGATCAGCAGAGAAATATACGGACATTTTTCCGAGCATCTCGGAAGATGTATTTACGAAGGTATTTATGTGGGAAAGGATTCGCCCATAGAAAATGTGAACGGAATGAGATCCGATGTAGTCGAAGCGCTGAAACGGATACGTGTTCCTGTACTCCGGTGGCCCGGCGGATGTTTTGCGGACGAGTATCACTGGATGGATGGGATAGGTCCTGTGGATGCACGAAAAAAGATGATCAACACAAACTGGGGAGGCGTGGTGGAAGACAATAGCTTCGGAACCCACGAATATTTTGAACTCTGCCGTCAGCTTGGATGTGAAACATACATTAACGGAAACCTGGGAAGCGGAACAATCAGGGAAATGTCTGAATGGATTGAATATATGACATTTGACGGTGTATCTCCGATGTCTGAACTTAGAAAGAAAAACGGTCACAGCGATCCGTGGAAGGTTGATTTCTTTGGCATCGGAAATGAAAACTGGGGATGCGGAGGAAACATGAATCCGGATTATTACGCGAACGAGTATCGGAGATACCAGACCTTTGTGCGTGATTATAACAGTAAACAACATATCCAGAGGATTTGCTGCGGAGCCCCCCATGAGGATTATGACTGGACGAAGGAGGTTCTTGCTACCTGCTTTCGGAGAACATCGGAAGAACAGCATGGCTTTATGGACGGCCTTTCTCTCCACTATTATGTATATCCGGAGGGTATTGAAATCAAAGGAAGCTCAACAGAGTTTGACGAAAAAATTTGGTATAAGACGCTGAACAAAGCAGTGTATATGGATGAACTTATCCGCAGACACGGCGCAATCATGGATGGGTATGATCCTGAGAAAAAAATCGGTATGATCGTGGATGAGTGGGGAACATGGTATACATGCGAGCCGGGCACAAATCCTGGATTCCTTTATCAGCAGAACACGATGCGGGATGCACTGGTAGCGGGCATCACACTCAATATATTTAATAAACACAGTGACCGTGTGAAGATGGCAAACCTGGCTCAGATCGTCAATGTACTCCAGGCTGTGATACTCACCGAAGGGGAGAAGATGATAAAGACGCCTACCTATCATGTTTTTGACATCTATAAATATCATCAGGATGCAGAACTTGTAGAAAGCAGTATTGAGACAAAACAGATCGGAACAGAAGAAGAATGGCAGGTGCCGAATCTGACAGAGTCTGTGTCCGTGGCACCGGATGGCACGATTCATCTTACGATGACAAATCTTTCTATTGAGGAAAGCTATGATATAGAAACGACGATCGTGGACAGAAATATCACATCAGTAAAGGGTGAGATCATTACAGAAGAAATGCATGCAAAAAATACTTTTGATGATCCGGATCATGTGACGGTGAAATCTTATAATGGGGCACAGATCACAGAAAAAGGACTCTTGTTTACAATTCCTGCGTGCAGCGTTCTGTATCTGGAGTTGAGGTGAGACGCCAGTGGAAAATGAATGGTATCGGATCTGCCGGAAATGTCTCCTGAGAGACCTGCCCGAAAAAGAGTATTTTAGTAATATGTACATCTATATTTCCAATCTTCCGGAAGAAGACAGGACATCGAAAGAGGAGTATGAGCGCAGACTGTCAAAGTGCAGGGAATGCAGCCATTTGTTAAGCGGTATGTGCAGGATCTGTGGATGTTTTGTGGAGATGCGCGCGTCGATTGCTGCAAGACACTGCCCGGACAATGTCCCTGAGTGGTAGGATAAATTAAATAAAATAGTAGAAAAGAAACAGTGGTACTAAGCCGGCAGGCATTGATATGCTTCATTCCAGGCAGACAAGTGACATAATAAAAACTTGTTATCTGGGAGGAAGCATATTTTATTTATGATTCTGACGTAAAACTGCCAGGCATAGGATTAATCATAACAGCTTAAATCCGCCTGCGGGTGTAGTCGAGGAGGCATAAATGAGTGAAAAGATAGAAGATCTGCTGAACCTTGCGCTTGAAGCGACAGAGGAGGAGCGGGAACGATCTCAGGAACTGGAGGTCGGGTTTGACCCGCTGGAGAAGGAATGGGAACTGATCGTAAAATATTCCGGTGATCCGGAACAGATCCGGGAGATTGCGGTGAACGTGACCCTTCTTATGAACGGATATGCGGTGGTTCTTGTGCGGGAAGACCGGATCAATGATCTTGCAGGGCTGGACGGAGTGGAATTTATAGAAAAACCGAAGAATCTCTATTTCCAGGTGGAGAACGGGCGAAATGCATCCTGTATCAATCCTGTCCAGAACCCGCCGTTTTCCCTGAGCGGCAGAGGCGTTCTGACAGGGATCGTCGACAGCGGGATCGATCTGGCGCATCCGGATTTCCGGAACGAGGACGGGACGACTCGGGTCCTGGCACTGTGGGATCAGACGATCCCGGGGAATCCGCCTCCGGGGTATTCCAGGGGCAGCGAGTATACAGCGGAGGAGATCAACCTGCTCCTGATGCCGCAGGCGGGGGAGTCGGGCGGTGAGCCGGAGAGCGGTGAGCCGGAACGCGCCGGAGGTGTCGGACAGGGGCAGGCGGCTCCGGACAGGATCCTTCCAGGGAGAGATATCAGCGGGCACGGAACCGCGGTGGCAGGTATCGCAGCGGGAAACGGGAGAGGGAGCGAGGGAAGGCGGTTACGGGGAGTGGCGCCGGAGAGTCCTCTGATCATTGTGAAGATGGGGCAGGCAAGAGAAGACGGATTTCCAAGAACCACAGAGCTGATGGAAGGAGTGGATTATATTATCCGGAAAGCCCGGGAGGCGGGGATGCCGGTGGCGGTAAATATCAGCTTCGGCAATACATACGGCTCCCATGACGGTACATCTCTGGTGGAGAGGTTTCTGAATGATATCTCTGATACATGGAAAAACGTGATCTGTATCGGCAGCGGAAACGAGGGCACGACCGCCGGACATGCGGCGGGACAGGTATCAGATGAGGAAGATGTGATTCAGGAGCTGGCTGTTCAGGAGCGGGAACCGGCATTGAATGTACAGATATGGAAATCATATGTGGATGAGATGGATATTTCCATAGTCAGTCCTTCCGGCGAACGTGTGGGCCCCTTTCGGGAGATACTCGGTCCCCAGCGGTTTATACTGGGCGGTACGGAACTTCTGGTCTATTACGGGGAACCGAAACCATACAGTGTCAGACAGGAAATATATATATCTTTCATTCCACAGCGGTCCTATGTGGACAGCGGCGTATGGCAGATCATACTGACTCCCAGACGCATTGTGGACGGCGCGTATCAGATGTGGCTCCCGGTACAGGCGGCGCTGAATGTGGGAACGGCATTTCTGACGCCTGACAGTACGACTACTTTGACGATCCCGTCCACTGCTTCTCTGGCGGTAACAGTGGCGGCGTATGACGCAAGGACATTCTCTTATGCGGACTTTTCCGGAAGGGGACCGGCGGCGGTCTATGAAGGAAGCAATGTGCTGAAACCAGATCTTGCGGCTCCGGGCGTCCTGGTCAATGCACCTGTTCCCGGCGGCGGTTACCGCGCTTTTTCTGGAACCTCGTTTGCCGCGCCTTTTGTCACGGGAAGCGCGGCCCTTCTGATGGAATGGGGGATCGTGCAGGGCAACGATCCGTATCTGTACGGGGAGAAGGTGAAGGCGTACCTGAGACGTGGGGCAAGAGAACTGCCGGGATACAGTGTGTGGCCGAACTCACTGCTGGGGTTCGGGGCACTGTGCGTCAGGGACAGCCTGCCGAACGGCTGAGCACTGCTTTTCTGAATTCCGGTATTCTTTCGGGATTTTGCCGAGCTTTCTGCGGAAGGTTTCGGCATAGTAGCTGGCACTGCCGAAGCCGGTTGAGAGAGCGATTTCTGTCACTGTCGGGAAGAACCGAATGAAACAGGATTGTTATAGAATCATGCAGGTATCTGATAGAAACCCTGCAAAATGTACAGTAAAATCATATTATGAATCAATCTTGAAGTAAAGTTCGAAAGGAGTACAGATGTTTGCCGATTATCATGTACATACAGAATTCAGCGATGATTCCATATATCCGATGGAAGATGTGATCAGGGATGCAGTCCGTATGAATATGGAGGAAATCTGCATAACTGACCATGTGGATTATGGTGTGAAAGATGACTGGGACTCCGGCGCAGAGATCATATACCGAAGCGGAGAACCTCTTGCAAATGTGGATTATCCTGCATATATGGATAAGATCCAGTCGCTGAAGAAAAAGTATGAAGGGAAGATCAGGATAAAAACAGGAATGGAGTTTGGCGTTCAGACACATACGATCCCTCAGTTCGAGACTCTATTTAGAAGATATCCATTTGATTTTATTATCCTGTCTGTCCATCAAGTGGAAGATAAAGAGTTCTGGACACAGGACTTCCAGAAAGGCAGAACACAGAAGGAATATAATGAACGCTATTATGAGGAGATGCTTTCACTGGTAAAGCATTACAAGAACTATTCTGTGCTTGGACATATGGATCTGATCAAGCGGTACGACAAGGAGGGAGAATATCCTTTTGAAAAAATAAAACCTTTCATAGAAGATATCCTGAAAATCGTGATCGCCGACGGCAAAGGGATTGAAATAAACACATCGGCGAAACGGTATGGACTGGAAGATACCATGCCCTCACGGGAAATACTGCGATTATACAAAGAACTGGGAGGGGAGATCATTACGATCGGCAGCGACAGTCATAAGCCGAACCAGCTGGGATACGGTATCGCTGAAGCTCAGAAACTTCTGAAAGAGATTGGATTTCAGAATATCTGCACATTTGAAAAAATGAATCCGATCATGCATGAATTATAAAGCAATGTCAGGAGAATAACAAACCGATGAACGATAAAAATTTTAGAAAAAAACTTCTTGCCCTTGTACTGCCGATCACATTTCAACAGCTTATGCTGGCTGTTGTCAGTGCGTCAGACGCCCTTATGGTAGGAGTGATCGGGCAGGATCTGCTCTCAGCCGTATCGCTGGCGAGTCAGGTCACATTTGTATATAATCTTTTTCTTGCTGCCCTGACGATCGGTACGAGTATGTTTGCCGCACAATACTGGGGAAAAGGGGATAAAAATGCGATCGAAAGGATACTTGGGATTGTACTGAGGACATCTATGCTGGTTTCGGCTGTATTTTTTGCCGGAACAATGTTTACACCGGAACTGCTGATGCGGATTTTTACGGAAGATCCGGTGCTGACCGTTTATGGGACTGATTACCTGCGGATTGTGAGTGTTACTTATCTGATGTGTGGTATATCACAGATTTATCTCTGTATCATGAAGAACAGCGGCCTTGCCGCAAAGAGTATGGTCATAAGTTCTACAGCGGCAGGATTAAATATCATCCTGAATGCTGTCCTGATTTATGGGCTTTTTGGGGCGCCGCGAATGGAAGCGGCAGGAGCGGCCGCGGCAACGGCTCTTTCCAGAGTGGCCGAACTGGCATGGGTGCTGCTGGAATTGAGAAAAAAGGGGAGAATCAAGATCCGCCTCCGCTATATACTGCATCCGGATCAGCCGATGAGAAAAGAATTCTGGCATTATACATTCCCCGTACTGGGGAATGAACTTGTCTGGGGCGGCGGATTCACCATGTATTCTGTGATCATGGGGCACCTGGGAACAGACGCGGTAGCTGCAAATTCGATAGCAAATATTGTGAAAAACCTGATCGCGAGCCTTGCTATGGGTATCGGGAACGGAGGAGCGATCATTGTAGGAAATGAACTGGGAGCCGGAAAACTGGAGAGAGCAAAAGCGTATGGCGGGAAGCTGTGCCGCATTGCGGTTATAAGCGGGATCTGTTCCGGCATTTTTCTTCTGGCTGTAAGTCCGGCTGTTCTGATCGTTTCTGATCTGTCTCCCACAGCAGAAGAATATCTCAAATGGATGCTGGTCATGTGCAGCTATTATATGATCGGAAAATATGTAAACGGAACAACGATCAGCGGAATTTTCTGCGCTGGAGGCGATTCCCGGTTCGGCTTCCTGTGCGATACGATTACGCTCTGGTGTTTTACTGTTCCGGCGGGCTTTATAACGGCATTTGTCCTGAAAATGCCGGTGCTGTTTGTATATTTCATCATTAATCTGGATGAAATTGTAAAGCTGCCGGCAGTATACCGGAGGTATAAAAAATACCGCTGGCTGAAGGATCTGACTATAAATCAAGAAGAAAAATAAACATTATTAAGTTGGATGGAGGAAAGCAAAATGACAATGAGAGAGCGTATCAGAGAAGGAAAGTTATTTACAGACGAATGTGAAGGGCTTCCGGAAGAACGGATGTCTGCAAAGATCAGAATGTGGAAATTCAATCATCTGATGCCGGATGAAACAGAGAAAAGAAGTGCCTGTATAAATGAAATATTCGGCAAAGAGACAGATGCATGGATCGAACCGCCGTTTTACTTCTGCTATGGAACACATATTACGGTCGGGGATGGCACTTACATAAATATGAACTGTAACTTTATAGACGACGGAATCATACAGATCGGAAAAAATGTATTATTTGGCCCTGCCGTCACGATCGCGACCGTGGGTCACCCGGTGAACCCTGAGCTGAGAGAATATATGTATGCTGATCCTGTTGTGATCGGCGACAATTGCTGGCTGGGGGCGAATGTGGTCGTATGCCCGGGAGTAACGATAGGAAGAAACAGTGTGATCGGTGCAGGAAGTGTAGTAATCCATGATATTCCGGAAAATACAGTTGCAGTCGGAAATCCATGCCGCGTGATCCGTAAAATCGGAGAAAAGGACATGAAATATTATTATAGAGACCGAATGATCGATACTGAAGACCTGAAAGAAGAAAAATTGCTGCGGAAAGGAACTGAATAAAACGGTAGATTTTCTGGCAGTGGGGAAATCAGGTTATCAGATAGATCCCGAAAGAGAAAAAAATTGCATACATATGCGTATGGAAGAAGAGGACGAGACAGGTCATGAAAAATAGTACGGATAGCGGCGGCGCTGGGAATGACATTGCAGATGCAGCTGACAGCGAAGGAATGACATGGAGCGTAATGGAGCTCTGCTTTGAAGTCAATATCGAAAATTTATCAGTTTTTATATTTTTCAGGATATGTTAGAATAGACAGGAAGATTTTTTGGAAAATCAATTAAAAGAGGAATGGAGAGCAGCAATGAGATCACTTCTTGTACACCTGAAAAATTATAAAAAGGAATCAGTCTGCGCTCCCCTGTTCAAGATGCTGGAGGCATTGTTTGAACTGTTCGTCCCGCTGGTCATGGCGGCGGTGATCGACGTGGGGATCGCGCAGAAGGACCGGCCTTATATCATTAAGATGTGTTTTGTACTGGTCGCCCTCGGGCTGATCGGGCTTGTTTGTTCGATCACGGCGCAGTATTTCGCAGCGAAAGCGGCGTCGGGCTTCGGGACCGGCGTGCGGCACGCGCTTTTTGAACATATCCAGAAATTTACATTTTCCGAGATGGACACCATCGGTTCCTCCACGCTGATCACAAGGATGACCAGCGATATCAACCAGGTACAGTCCGGCGTGAATCTGGTGCTGAGACTGTTCCTGCGATCCCCGTTCATCGTGTTCGGCGCCATGATCATGGCGTTTACGGTGGATGTGAAGGCGGCGCTGATCTTTGTGGTAACGATCCCGGTGCTTTCCGTGATCGTCTTCGGCATCATGCTGATCACCATGCCGTTGTATAAAAAAGTGCAGGCGGATCTGGATAACGTGCTCCTTATGACCAGGGAGAACCTGACCGGCGTGAGAGTCATCCGGGCATTCAATAAAGAAAAGGATGAGCGGAGAAGATTCGAGGAGGGAAACCAGATCCTCACGGACGCCCAGAAGTTTGTGGGGCGTATCTCCGGGCTTATGAACCCGCTGACCTATGCGGTGGTCAACGGAGCCATCATTGTCCTGATCTATGCGGGCGCCATCCGCGTCAACGTGGGAGACTTAAGCCAGGGTGAAGTTGTGGCGCTCATCAACTATATGTCACAGATCCTTACAGAACTGGTGAAGCTGGCAAACCTGATCATCACAGTGACCAAGGCCATCGCCTGCGGAAACCGGATCGGCGCGGTCCTGGAGATCCGCCCGGACATGGAGAGCGGAAACCTGAAATGGGAGGACGCGGAGAAGGGAGAAAAGAGGTTTGCGCCTGCGGTGGAGTTTGACCAGGTCTCCCTCCGGTATAAAGGAGCCGCTGCGGATTCCCTGAGCGGGATCTCTTTCCGGGCGGAGCGGGGGCAGACCATCGGTATCATAGGCGGGACAGGCTCCGGGAAATCTTCCCTGGTGAATATGATCCCCCGGTTCTATGATGCGGCTTCCGGTACGGTGAAGATCTGCGGGAGAGATATACGGGAGTATGATATCGACGATCTGAGGTCCCATGTAGGCATGGTGCTGCAGAAAGCGGTGCTGTTCAAGGGCACTATCGCGGAAAACATCCGTTGGGGAAAAGAGGACGCCACGGATGATGAGATCATGGAGGCGCTCGAGATCTCCCAGGCGAAGGAGTTTGTGGACACCAAGGAAGGCGGAACGGACTTTTTGATCGAGCAGGGCGGACGGAATCTGTCCGGAGGTCAGAAGCAGAGGCTGACCATTGCAAGGGCACTGGTGAGAAAACCGGAAATCCTGATCCTGGACGACAGCGCCTCTGCGCTGGACTTTGCCACTGACGCGAAGCTGAGAGGAGCGATCCGGGGCATGAAGGAGAATCCAACCGTGTTCATCGTCTCTCAGAGGGCTTCTTCTATCCAGTACGCAGATCAGATCATCGTGCTGGACGACGGACAGATGGCGGGCATCGGCACTCACGATGAACTTCTTGAGAACTGCCCGGCTTATCAGGAGATCTATTATTCACAGTTCCCGAAGGAGGCGGCATCCAATGAGTAACGACAAAAATATGACAACAGATAAAAAACCAAGTCAGGCGGATACGCTGAAAGAAGTAATGCACCATCTGGGCAGATATCGCATCTTCCTCGTGTTTTCTGTGCTGCTGGCAGCGGTTTCAGTAGCGCTTACCCTCTATATCCCGAAGCTTACAGGAAACGCGGTAGACTATATCGTCTCAAAGGGAAATGTGGATTTCCCCGGCGTGTTCCGGGTAATGCTTCAGATCGGAATCTGTACGCTGATCACGGCGCTGGCACAGTGGCTGATGAATGTGTGCAATAACAAGATGACCTATCAGGTGGTCAGAGACATCCGGAACGAGGCTTTCCGGAAGATTGAGATCCTGCCTCTGAAGTATATTGACGGCCATCCATACGGAGACGTGGTCAGCCGTGTCATTGCAGACGTGGATCAGTTTGCAGACGGACTTCTGATGGGCTTTACCCAGCTTTTTACAGGAGTTGCCACGATCATGGGAACCTTCGGCTTTATGCTCTCAGTGAATGTGAAGATCACGTTTGTTGTAGTCCTGATCACTCCGGTGTCCTTTGTGGTGGCAAACTTTATCGCAAAGAGGACTTTTGACATGTTCCGGCTCCAGTCGGAGACGAGAGGAGAGCAGACCGGACTGATCGACGAGATGATCGGAAACCAGAAGGTGGTCCAGGCGTTCGGCAGAGGAAAGGATGTGACTGCCAGATTTGACGAGATTAACGAGCGGCTCCGGGACGCATCTCTGCGCGCTACCTTTTTCTCCTCGATCACAAACCCGTCCACCCGTTTTGTAAACAGCCTTGTGTACACTGGTGTCGGGATCACGGGAGCGTTTGCGGTGGTGGGAGGTTCACTGACTGTGGGACAGCTCTCCAGCTTCTTAAGCTATGCAAACCAGTATACGAAACCATTTAACGAGATCTCGGGTGTAGTAACAGAGTTCCAGAACGCGGTGGCATGCGCCCGCCGGATCTTTGACCTGATCGCAGAGGAACCGCAGACTCCGGAAACGGAAAATGCGGTGGACATGAAAGAAATCAAAGGCAATGTGAAGGCGGAGGACGTTTCCTTTTCCTATACCCCGGAGCAGAAACTGATCGAACATTTCAATCTGACGGTAAAACCGGGACAGAGGATTGCCATTGTCGGTCCCACGGGCTGTGGGAAGACTACGCTGATCAATCTGCTCATGCGCTTTTATGATGTGGATGAAGGTTCGATCAAAGTGGAAGATGTGGATATCAGGGAGATGACAAGGCGCAGCCTGAGAGCCGGATACGGCATGGTGCTCCAGGATACCTGGCTGAAGACAGGGACCATCCGGGACAATATCACAATGGGGCGCCCCGACGCAACGGACGAGGAGGTCATCGCCGCAGCAAAAGCGTCTCATATCCATAGCTTTATCATGCGCCTTCCCAAGGGGTATGACACCTGGATCACGGAGGACGGCGGCGGAATCTCCCAGGGGCAGAAACAGCTTCTGTGTATCGCCAGAGTCATGCTTTGCAGACCGCCCATGCTGATCCTGGATGAGGCGACCTCCTCCATTGATACGAGGACGGAGATCAAGATCCAGAACGCCTTTGCAAAGCTGATGGAGGGACGGACCACATTTATCGTGGCACACCGGCTTTCCACCATCCGGGAGGCGGATCTGATCCTGGTCATGAAAGACGGAAAGATCATCGAGCAGGGAAATCACGCTGAACTCCTCGAACAGAACGGATTCTACCGCTATCTGTATGAGAGTCAGTTCAGTCAGGCGACAACAGCATAAGAATACAGGAGGAGAAGGAAATGGCTTCAAAACTGAGCACCCTTTGCTATATTGAGAAGGACGGGAAATATCTCATGCTCCATCGCACGGTGAAGGAGAATGATGTAAATAAGGATAAGTGGATCGGCGTGGGAGGACACTTTGAACAGGGGGAGAGCCCGGAAGAGTGTCTGCTCCGCGAAGTGAAGGAGGAGACCGGATATACGCTTACGTCCTGGAAATACCGGGGACTGGTCACCTTTGTCTATGGAGAGGATGTAGTGGAATATATGTCTCTGTACACCGCGGACGGATTCGAGGGAGAACCCATTGAATGTGATGAGGGACAGCTTGAATGGGTAGAAAAGGATGCGGTATGGAACATGGAAATCTGGGAGGGGGACAAGGTCTTCTTCCGGCTGCTAGATGAGGGGAGAGACTTCTTTTCACTGAAGCTCGTATACGATACAAGGGATGTCCTGCAGTATGCGGCGCTTGACGGTGTGCCCATGGAGCTGTTCGACGAGCGGAATCCGGACGGGACAAAGACGGGCGTTGTAAAGGAGAGAGGTGTGGCTCACAGAGAGGGCGCTCTTCACGCGACGGTGCATACCTGGATCGTGAGGCCCAATGATTTCAGCGGATATGACGTCCTCCTGCAGAAGCGGAGTGAGACAAAGGACTCTAATCCGGGGTGCTACGACATTTCCTCAGCAGGGCATGTGGACGCAGGATGCGATTATCCGGAGAGCGCGCTGCGGGAACTGGAGGAGGAGCTGGGCATCAAAGCAGAACCCGGGCAGCTGCAGGAAGTGGGGATGCGCCGGTGCGGATTTGAGGGGACGTTTTACGGACAGCCTTTTAAAGACGATGAACTGAGCCGGATCTATCTGTATCAGGAACCGGTTGAGATCGAAGACCTTACACTTCAGAAAGACGAGGTTTCGGAAGTGATCTGGATGGACTATGCCGAGTGCCGTGAGATCATCCTGGATGAAAGCCTGAAAGAGTTCTTTCCCCATTGTATCTATGCGGAGGAATTTGACATGCTCGGGAAAAAGCTGGGGATACTGGAAGTGGTCGAGGGCGTCGGAAAGTTTGCGTTGTAATGTGGCAAGATGGTAAAGGAAATCCCGTAAGAGAGGAAGAACTTTTTCCGGTTTTTACGGGATGACTCTTTGATTTTTCACAATATTGTTTGGAAAGAAATAAATTCGAAGCGGTTCATTTCGGAAATTCAGCCGCTTCACAGGAAACACCAGATGTTTTCTGCTCAGAAATTCATGGCCGTTCGGCTGCGAGATTCGGATTTTGGGTGAAGAAACAACAGGATATGAGTATATGTGAGAGGCGAGAGTATGTATTGAAGAACAAGACGGCTTGTTTTTTCGAATATATGTTGCTACAATTACAGTCAAAGATGTCTTTCGCGTATTCTCACGCACGAGAAAGGAGAAGTACATGGAAGAATATTCCAAAAGAGGAAGTGGCTGACTTTACAGATCAGATAGAACGGAGGAACTTTGCCATGTTGTTTGAAAATTTTGAGGCATACGATGTGCAGGAGACAAGGCGGATCAGTAAAGCAGAAGGAAAAGCAGAAGGAAAAGCCGAGTCTGTATTGGAATTATTGGAAGATCTGGGAGAAATCCCGGAGAAACTTAAGAAAAAGATCATGTCCCAGAGGGACATGGAGACATTGAAAAAGTGGCATAAGATGGCTGCTCGGGCCGAAAGTCTGGGACAGTTTGAACAGGCGATAGAAGAACTTGCAACGGGAAGAGATACCAAATAGGTATCCTGATTAAGGAATAAAGAAAGGGCTGATAAAATGACTTATGCAGTAGTTTATGCCAGCGCTACAGGAAATACAAAGCTGCTGGCGGAGGAGATCAGAAAAGGACTGGGAGAAGAGAAGTGCATCTGTTTCGGCACTGCGGAAGAGGCAGAAACGGCTGCTGAAGCGGATATTATCTTTGCAGGTTTCTGGACCGATAAAGGAAACTGCAGCGGGGAACTGGGGCAGTTCCTGGAGGAACTGCATGGCAGGAAAGTCTTCCTGTTCGGAACAGCCGGGTTTGGAGGAGCACAGAGTTACTTTGACCAGATACTGGAAAGGGTGAAAGGACATCTGGCAGCAGACAATGAAGTTGTCGGGACGTATATGTGCCAGGGAAAGATGTCTCAGAGTGTGCGGAAGAGATATGAGGGAATGCTGGAACAGAATCCCGGGGACGAGAGGATCAAAGGCATGATCGAGAATTTTGACCGGGCATTGCAGCATCCGGATGAGGCGGATCTGAAGGCGCTGAGGGAAGCGGTTGCAGGTGTTTTGGAATAAGTTTGGGAGGAAGTGAGATGTTTTCCCGTATTCGTAAACTAAGGATGCACAGCATTAAGACTCAGGTGATTGTAGGTTTTCTGGTTGTTCTGATTCCATTGCTGATTATACTGGTCACTGCTTTTTATCTTTATTCATCAAAGATTATTTTTCAGAAAACAGTAGAACAGTCGGCGGAGACAGTGGGACAGTTGTCGATGTCATTGGATCATTTTATGGAACAGAATATCAATAAACTGGAAACACTGGGAGATAATCCTACGATCCAGGAAGAACTGAATGCAGATACAGAGGATCTGGATGATACAGACGATTCTTTTTATTCTCGGAACAGACAGATACGAAGGATAATGCTCAAAGAATTCTCAAGTGTGACTATGAACGATATGGAACTTTACGGGAAAAACGGTGCAAGCTACTATATATCGGTTTGGTCTGAAAAATGGGTGATCCCGGACGAAGAAGAGTTATTTCGAAAAGCGGATGAAGCGAAAGGACACTGGATTTTGGTCCAGGGGGATGAAGAAGACGAGACGCTTCAGATGATCAAACAGATCAAAGATTTGCAGACATACCGTCCACTGGGATACATCAGGATCGGCCTGAAGCGAAGCTATCTTGATAAACTGGCGGAGCCTGTAAGCTTTGACAGTCAGGGGCAGATTATTATTTTGGACAATCTGGAACGAATCACCTCCAGAGAAGCGGACGATGCGTTGCTGTCTTTTATGGAAAGCGAAACCGGTTCTGAAGGAAGTTTTCGGTATGAGGAAGATGGGGAATCCTATATGGCAATCTATGAACATTCCAATGTGACAGGATGGGATACAGTTGGGTTGATTTATATGTCGTACATTACCCGGGATCTTTCTACACTTAGAAATGTGTTGCTGCTATTGAGTCTGCTTGCAATGGGGATCGCTGCCTTGGTTATCCTGCGGATTGCCAACGGTCTGGTCTCTCCGCTGAAGGAAACTCAGAATGCTCTGGAGGAATTTGCAAAAGGCAATTTTGAGGTGCATCTTTCAGAGGAACGGCAGGATGAGATTGGTACTATGAACGCTGTTTTTAATAAGGCGATCTGTGATATCCAGAAACTGATGCAGAAAGTGACGCAGGCAGAGATACTTGGAAAAGAGATGGAATTTAAAACCCTCCAGTCGCAGATGAATCCACATTTTCTTTATAATACCTTGGATGCTATCAACTGGATGGCGTTTAAAAATGGGAAGGACGAAATCTGTAATCTGGTCAGTGCGATAAGCAATCTGATCCGGGGGACAATCAGCAATAAAAGGAGCATTATTACTTTAAGAGAAGAACTGGATTACATAAAAGATTACCTCTATATCCAGAAAATGAGATACCAGGACAGATTGGAAACGCGTTATGACATTGATGAATCTCTGCTTGGCCAGGCTGTCCCCAAACTGGTGATTCAACCAATCGTGGAAAATGCGGTGATACATGGAATCGAATATGCGCAGGATGACAGTATACTGTTTATTTCCATACAAAGAAAGGAAAAAGATATCGATATTATTGTGAAGGATACCGGGGCGGGGATGCCGCAGGAAAAAGCGGAAAATCTTCTGAAAGGTTCAGAAGATGAGCAGAGAGGAAAGGACAGTTTTCATACAAACCTTGGAATCTATGCTGTACATAAAAGACTGCAGTTCCTCTACGGTGAGGAATATGGGTTACGGATTATTTCGGCGGAGGGAGAAGGCACTTCGGTCACTATTCATATTCCCTTTGAGGAAGATCCGGAGAAACTGATGAAGACATATAATGGGATACTGGGGGAAAAGAAATGAGCATAAGCGTAATGGTTCTGGATGACGAATTTATCATTTTGGATGGAATGTCATCTTTTCCCTGGGAGCGCTATGACTGCCAGCTGGTCGCCACCGCACAGAACGGTCAGGAAGCTCTGGAAAAAATGGAAGAATTTCAGCCTGATCTGGTTTTTACAGATATCCGAATGCCCAAAATGGATGGGATATCTTTCGCAGCGGAGGCGAG
>DWUT01000025.1 GCA_019120615.1 Candidatus Mediterraneibacter norfolkensis | reverse complement strand
GGACTATGAAACCGTAAGAAATCTGATCCGTCCGGGATTTTGATGTACCGTAATTATACCTTCCGGCTTCCATAAAATCAATCTCTTTTCCACCACGCCCAAAAATGCTATAATCATACAGTCAGTGTGTGAACATCACACAAGAACACAGTGCCGCCAGCACAAAAGGCGGCGGAATGGAGATTCAGATGAAAATCGTATTCTTAGACGCCAAAACTCTTGGCGACGACATTGATTACACACAGTTTGAACAGATGGGAGAAGTCGTGAGATATCCTTTCACCACCCCGGAGGAAGCCCCGGAGCGGGTAACGGACGCCGATGTGATCGTCATAAACAAGGTGCCCGTAAACCGGCAGACGATCTCAACTGCCGGGAAACTGAAACTGGTCTGCGTGACCGCGACCGGGACAAACAACCTGGATAAAGATTACCTCGCCCAACGCGGGATCGAATGGCGCAACGTAGCCGGATACTCTACAGAATCCGTGGCCCAGCACACATTCGCCATTTTATTTTATCTTCTGGAAAATCTGAGATATTATGACGACTACGTCAGAGAAGGCCGCTATATCAATGACCGGATCTTCACACATTTTGCAAAGACCTTCCATGAACTCGGCGGCATGACCTGGGGAATCCTGGGTCTGGGAGCCATCGGGCGGCGCGTCGCGGACATCGCCGGCATGTTCGGCGCAGACGTCATCTACTATTCCGCCTCCTGTGCCCCCGCTCAGGAAGGATATCATCAGGTAGATTTTGACACACTTCTCTCAAAGTCCGATATCCTCTCCATCCACGCTCCCCTGAACGAACATACCGAGGGGATCATGAACGCCGAAGCATTCCGAAAGATGAAATCCTCCGCCATTTTCCTGAACCTGGGGAGAGGTCCGATCGTCAATGAGGCGGATCTTGCCGCAGCGCTCAACATCGGAGAGATCAAGGCAGCCGGACTGGACGTTCTCTGTACAGAGCCCATGGCAAATGACAATCCGCTTTTGACTGTGAAAGATAAGAGCCGCCTGCTCATCACGCCCCATATTGCCTGGGCTGCCGTGGAGACAAGACAGCGACTGATGAAGATCATATTGGGCCAGATACGGGAGTTCTTTAATAAACTGACAGGCAAAAAGACTTTCCAACTAAAAAATCATTCGGAATAAAAAATTGTTTTAAATTTAAAAAGGCGGATACTGAAAAACGGACATATCGCCCAAAGAAAAATTGCGATATGTCCGTTTTTAATTTTATTATTTGCGCTGTTACCGTTTTACATTCCGTCTTCTGATAGCGACTCCTGCCGCCACGATCACGGCAAGCGAAACCACAAGAAGCACTACTGCCGACGCAGCCCCGCTTTCAGTATCCCCCGTCTTAACAGCCCCATTGCCCGCTGCCTGATTGGAAGCCTTAGCTGAGACTTTATCTACAGCCTTATCTGAAGCTTCGTCTGTGCCTTTTCCACTATTCAAAGTGTCATTATTTACCACATCCGCTTCAGCCTGTGACATCTGCTGTTCTGACATTACGATCACGTACTCAGAAGCATGGCTGAATTCCAGGCTTACCCGTCCATCGCTGGTAACAGTACCTGCATTCATGAATATCAGTCTGCCCTCGCTGTCGTAATAGTACAGATTTCCAAATCTTCCCGCGTTCTCAGCTCCCACATTCACTGTAAGAGTCGCAAGGAATCCGAAATCTCCGTTATGCGCCAGAGAAAGCTGCTTAGCCGGGTTGTCTCCCGCGAGTGCCTGAATAATATTGCTCGGAATATTATCCGTATCCAGGGTAACTCTCAGGTCAATATCCTTCAGATTGCTGGAATAAATGTCTTTCCCATTAATCGTCCATGTATAGCCGCCCATATTGAGCACAACATCAATGTCTTTGCCCTTTGCAGCCTCAAGGATATCCTTGGGAACTACCGTTGCATTCCCCATATCCACAATCACATTGCCGCCTTCTGCCGCAGAATTTATCTGTTCTACAACACTGTTGATGGTTTCCTCGGAAAGTTTTGCCGGATCATCCGGATTTTCAGGTGTTTCAGGCTGTGTAACAGTCTCTCCGTTCCGGCTTCCGGCACCGATAAATGTCATATAGGAGCCTCTCGCTGTAAAGGTCTCGCCCTCAGCAGGCATATACTCCCATTCCACGTTCGAAAACTCTCCAAAGGAATCCGGTATGGTCACCGTGTCTCCCTGCTCAGCCACCTGGCATACCAGGAGATCCGGTTCAACATCATATCCGACTTCATCCTCATAAATCTCATATCGGATCAGACAGTTCTCATATGTGTCACGGACGGAAACCCACTGGAAGTTTTCAAGTGTTTCTCCTGCGTTCAGATAAGGCACACTCCATCCTGCGAAACGGATTCCCGGATATACCTCAGGAACATCCATCGCGTTGACATAATCGATCACTTCATCTGACGTTGCTCCCTCGTCAAGTATAAGCGGGATCATTTCATATACAGAATATCCCTGGCTGTCATAATAATGTTTTTCAATCCTTACAACAGTCTTGCCGTCATATTTCGCCCGGAACAGCATCCCTGTGAAATGACTCTCTATAGGATCTGAATCTTCATACAACCAGGAATTTCTGCTGTATTCCCAGCCCGTAAACCCATATTCCCGCGTCATTTCTGTCGGCACATATGATTCTGCTTTCTCATAATACTCTCCGTATGTCGCATCTGCTCCCATCTCAATCATGCGGGTCTCGTCCACGATCGTTCCGTCGGTGGAAAGATATTGATACTGAGCACGCACCATATTTTTATCATAGGACGCATAAATGCTGATATAACCATAATCATTAAGAAGTTCTGTGTCCTCCGTGATCGGATTCCCCCATTGATCTGTCCATCCGGTCTGAGAAACTCCGTCAATTGCGGAAGACATTTCCGGCAGTGTCACTCCCAGTTCCTTAAGTGTGAATCTTCTCGGAACATTCTCTTTGGTAATGGATGCCTCACTGTCATAGCTCCACAAGCCACTTTCGTACTGTCTGTAAAACTGTATATTCAGATTTTTTGCAGATGTTACAAAAGTATCCTCACTGTAAACATTGAAATACCATGGATATGTGTTGTAGAAACCCTCAAATGAATCTGAGAGTTCTGTCTCATTTACCATAGAGTCTTCTCTGTAGATCTCCACATCATAAAGATACCACTCGCAAGGATAGGTTCCCTCCTCGATAGTAATAGTCCCCACATATGCTTTCTGAGCCTCGTCATAGATCAACTCTACATACAGATTAGAAACATCAATATCCTCCGCCGGTCTGAACCATGCGCTTCCAGTTTTACTCATTTTCTCACTCTCGTCAACTTTGACAGTGAGCGTAATCTTGTCCCCGACTTTAACGGTCTGAGTGTTTTTGTCCAGGTCTACAGATGTGATCTGAGGTCTCGTTTCTGTAGACTCACCAGACTCATTGAACTCAATGTTCAGGTAATAATTCTCCATCCCTTCCATTGTGATCTGAGCATGTCCCCCAAACCGATCCACATAGATATCGCTCAGGACATATTTTACAATTCCGGCCTCACTATTCCACGGATAGTCGTATCCCGCTCCTGAGTAGGAATCATATCTGCCCTCCGTTTCATTCCAGTAATAACTTATTTCAAACTCATCATTGTTTTCCCCTGTAAACCGGAGAGTGATAGTCGAATCCGGAAGAGTTTTATCCAGTTTTACCCAGCCTGATACCGCATTTGAAAAATCATCCTCATTTACAGTCTTTCCATTAGCGTCAAAAGAAATCTCCCTAACAGACGCTGTATCGGACTCCGCTGCGGTCTCAAACCAGACATCGTCGCAGGTGTAAACAGCATAGTTTCCCATATTGTCTACAGCATAAGCTTCTACAACAGTAACTTTTCCTGTCCCAACATTTTCCAGTTTCTCTTCTGCTATGTAGCATCTCTGACTTTCATTGTAGCCCCCATAGATATAATGAGTCTGGTAATAAGAATTCTCCTCCGTCTGATATCTCAATTCAACCCTGAGTTCCTTGATCCCACTGTCCGCATCAGTTGCATAGACTCTGAATGACAGTGTATCTCCCGCTTTCAGCGTCTGTCCGTTCTGATCAAACTCCACGCTCTCGATCACAGGCTTTGTGATATCCGCATTTCTTGTCTGCGGAGCCGCATAAAGCTGAACTTCTGGCAACATAATGCTGTTGACCGAAGGAGCCTGTCCTTCGGTACCGTCAGAACCTGGCTCTTCCTGTCCATCAGGCTGATCATTTTTGTTGTCCTCATCCTGTCCCTGACCATCTGTTCCGCTGCCCTCAGAAGAATCTTTTTCATTTTCTCCCTGTTCTTCCTGCTGCTGTTCATCTTCGTCCTTCTCAGGCTGCTGTTCGGATTCAGGACTGTCCTTCTCATCTGTTCCCTCAAGCTCTTCTTTTACCTGATCGCTGTTCTTTGTCCCGGAAATATCCTCAACACTTTCTGACTGAGTGCCGGATTCCTCCGCATTCGACAGCACAGACGGGGTCATCGTCAGTACAAGAGCTGCTGACAATGCCAAGGCACCCAACCTTGTCTTTAATCCCTTCATAGCTTTTCCCTCCTGTTTTATAGCTGATGACAGACAAAAAATTCTATAATGCTATTTTCCCCTCTGGCATCATACATATAATATGATATACTCTTTATCATTGTCTTTCAATCTCCTCATCCCCGCAAAAAATTACACAAAACCTGTTTTTTATTACATATTACTATTATAGCTTCCGCTGTCTTTTCGCAGCTGCTGTTATTCACCTATTCCCCCCACTGACGCAGCGATCAGCTGCATCACGCTCAAACTGTAATCACAGGTGTAATCAAAAGTAATCATAAAAAATATAGTCATCTTTGCTTTTACACTTGCTCTAAAAACGGGTCGAAAGGGATGAATCCCTTGAAAATACGCACAAAAAAACCGCCGACCCCAAGGCTCCAACGTCCTTAAAATCAGCGATTTTCAAGTGCGCGATCAGGGGTTCGAACCCTGGACACCCTGATTAAGA
>DWUT01000274.1 GCA_019120615.1 Candidatus Mediterraneibacter norfolkensis | reverse complement strand
AAAAGGCACGACAGGAGGAAAGAACATGCTCAGGATCGGAATCTGTGATGATGAGAGAACTTCAGCGGAACAACTGTATCTGACTCTGGAGCCGCTTCTGAGGGAAGACGAAGAGATCATCTATGAATTCTCAAATGGGGTGAGCGCTGTAAACTGGCTTAAGAGACATCCTGGGGAGATGGAACTGCTTTTTCTCGATGTGGAGATGGAGCCGGTGGACGGGATCTGTACTGCAGAGCGGATCCGTACTTTTGACCGGGACATCTTTCTTGTCTTTGTGACCGGGCATGAGGAGTTTGTCCTGAGCGGTTACCGGGTGAACGCGTCGGACTATGTGATCAAGCCGGCAGACAGAGAACGTCTGGCAGATCTGCTGGATCGGGTGAGAAGAGAAATGGAGACCAGGAGCGGTGCGGTGCTTGCATTCAAAAGTCCGGACGGGATCTGCCAGATCCCATACAGAAGGATCCGGTATTTTTACAGTGAGAGAAGGCTGGTCCATGTGGTCTGCGGGGAAGAGACTCTCTCTTTTTATGGAAAGCTGAGCGACCTGGAGAAAAGACTCCCTCACGGGTTCGTTCGGATCCATAACCGGTATATCGTGAATGCGGACTGGGTAGAACGTGTAAATGGAAATAGAGTCATCACGGAGGAGAGAGAACTGCCGGTCAGCCGTTCCATGAAACAGGAAGCTGTATCTGCGCTGGCACGGCTGATCCTGGAAAAGAGAAAAGGGGGATGAGAGCGGTGGACTTCAGTTTGTTTCCGAGAAACCTGGAATGGGGAATCGGGTCAGGTGCTCTGTTTGTGATCAAGATCGTATTGGGAAGTCTGCCGTTTCTGTTTCTGAAAAAAATGATCCGGATCCGGAAGAGCAGAGTGAGAGCAGTGGCATTGCTTCTCATGTGTGAGATACTGATGTGGCTGCCCTGTTATGTGGGAGATATCACGAATCTTCCGCTGATGTTTCTGACGTTTGCGGTGACGGTGTTTGTCTGCTGTGAGGGGACGCTGCAACAGAAGCTGGCTGCAGCAGTGCTGACCGCCGGACCGGCTTTTTCAGTCAATGTCCTGACAGACAATTATTTTCTTGAATTTAACGGAATGAGGGGCGTGGCATTGCCCGGGTACTGGGCCGTCAGGGCGGGATACTGGGCGGTGATGTGCCTGCTGGCACGAAAACTTCTCGCGGAACGGAGGCAGGAACTCCCCGGGAAATTCTGGAACCTGCTCATCCTGCTCTCGGCGCCTGTGTTCGGGATGCTGGGGGCTCTCGTTATATTTTCTGATCAGGAAATCGTGAACGCATGGCGGGATATCAGTATTTCTGTTCTTTGCATGCTGTACTGGGTCGGAATGGTCCTGACCGTACATGTGCTGGGAAGACAGCAGGAACTGGAGCGGAAAGAATATTTTTATCAGATGAGGCAGCAGTATTACAATGCCATGGAGCGTCAGCAGAAAGAGGTCCGGCGTCTGCGCCACGATATGAAGAATCATCTGACGGCTCTGTACGGTCTTTCCGGGGAGGAAGAAAAATCCTATCTGACAGAACTTCTGAATGCTCCGGCACTTTCTCCGGGAAGGGTATACTGTGAGAACAGGACAGCCAGCGTGGTGCTTAGCGCGAAGGCAGACCAGGCTCTGGAACAGGAGACGGAGTTTGAAATTCATGCAGTGATCCCGGAATCCATTCCGGTGGATCCCATGGATCTGTGTGCTCTGCTGGGAAATGTGCTGGACAATGCATTGGAAGCTGTGGCAAGGATGCCTGCGGAAAAGAGAAAGATTGTCTTTTCTGCCCGCGTGGAGAAAGGACTTTTTGCAGCGGAACTGCGGAATACCTATCTGTTTCTGGAACAGGGAGATGACGGCAGACCGGTTACTCTGAAGAAGGACCGTGAAAATCATGGGTTCGGGCTTGCAAGCGCAGAGGAAATCGTGGAGCGGTATGGAGGTCATCTGGAGTATAAGGCAGAGGAGAAAGAGTTCGTACTGTTCTTCTATCTGCCGGTGTGAGGAAGCGTCCGCCGGAGGGCTATGGGAAAATGATCGATGCGGGAAATATGGAGCATCTGGAACGGTTTCAGACGGATTTACAACAGGTTTTCGGAATGCTACAATGTAAAGGTGAGAAACAGAAACTTCAGAAATATATACAGGGGAACAGACGAGGAGATCGAATGCGCGAGAAAGGAAATGGGAGATTAGCAGATCATGGGATTGGATTTTGAAAAAGCAAAGCAGGTTTTTGAAGACTATCTGGACGGCTATGACCGGGAAAATGACAAGGTAAAACTGAAGATCATCCATACATACGGAGTAGTGGAACAGAGCCGGAATCTGGCGGAAAGGCTGATGCTTTCAGAGGAAGATACATCGCTTGCTATGATCATTGCTCTTCTTCATGACATTGGGAGATTCGAACAGCTAAAGAGATTTAACAGCTTTGAACCCACGACTATGGATCACGCGGCATATGGGGTGGAGGTTCTTTTCGGGGAAGGAATGATACGCCGGTTTGTGGATGACGATATGTGGGATGATATCATCCGCACTGCCATTGCGAAACACAGTGACTTTATCCTGGAAGGGATCATGGACAAGCGGACACTGCTCCACGCGAAGCTGATCCGTGATGCGGATAAGCTGGATAACTGCAGGGTGAAACTTGTGGATGATCTGGAGACATTCATGGGAGCGCCGGCAGAGAAAATCGGAGCACAGAAGATCAGTCCGAAGGTGAGGGGAGACGCTCTTGCGGGGCGGAGCATTTTTTCACCGGACCGGGTGACGCTGATGGACTACTGGGTGTCCTATCTGGCATATTTCTACGATCTGAACTTCCGGGAGAGTCTGGATATCGTAGAAGAGAATGATTATGTCCGCCGGATATTCGACAGAGTGCCTTACACGGATCCTGAGACGAGAGGAACGATGGAAAAACTTCGGGAAAAGCTTGTAACATATGTACAGGAAGGATTAAAATAGTTTTTACAACAGGAAATGAAGGCAGAAAAGGAGAAATGTGATATGGGAAACTATCTTGGTGAAGAGATACCAAAACTGGGATTCGGACTGATGCGCCTTCCGATGAAGGATAATGCCATTGATCTGGAACAGACAAAAGAGATGGTAGACAGATTTATGGAGGCGGGCTTCTGCTATTTTGATACGGCATACGGATATAATGACGGGGAGTCGGAAAAGGCTGCGAAGGCCGCGCTTGTGGACCGCTATCCGAGAGAAAAGTTCCTTCTTGCCACAAAGCTTCCGGCATGGGCAGGAGCCAAGAATAAAGAGGAAGCTGAGCAGATGTTCTACACTTCTCTTGAGCGGACCGGAGCAGGGTATTTTGATTTTTATCTGTTACATAACCTGGGTGAAGAGAGAAGCTATTTCTTCGATGATTACGGGATCTGGGATTTCCTTCAGGAAAGGAAGAAAGAGGGCCTGATCCGTCATCTTGGATTTTCCATGCATGATAAGGCGGAGGTTCTGGATGAGATACTGACGGCGCATCCGGAGATGGAGTTTGTCCAGCTCCAGATCAACTACGCGGACTGGGAAGATCCGTCCATTGAATCGAGAAAATGCTACGAAGTGGCAAGAAAACACGGAAAACCGGTGATCATCATGGAGCCGGTCAAGGGAGGCACGCTGGCGAATCCCCCGAAGGAGGTGTCAGAGGTGTTTGCGGCGGCAGATCCGGAGGCTTCCCCGTCATCCTGGGCAATCCGTTTTGCGGCATCGCTGGAAGGCGTGATCACGGTGTTGTCGGGAATGTCCAATGTGGAGCAGATGGAGGATAATCTCTCTTATATGAAAGATTTTAAGCCTTTGACCGCAGAGGAGCAGGCCGTTGTCGAGAAGGCGAGAGACGTGTTTAATTCCTTCCCCAAGGTTCCGTGCACCGCATGTGCATACTGCATGAAAGGATGTCCGAAAAATATTGCGATCTACGGAACATTCCAGGCGGTCAACATTTATAATATGTACAATGACCTCGCAGGGGCAAAGGGAAAATACGAGTGGAATACCAGCGGTCACGGCTGGGGCAAAGCTTCCGAGTGCATCAAGTGCGGAAAGTGTGAACAGGTCTGTCCGCAGCATATCCATATCCGGGATGAGCTGGAAAAAGCGGCGGAAGTGCTGGAAAAATAGCAGGGCAGCAGAAGATCAATTAAAGAAAATTTAAGAAAAACCATCCTTCGAATTAAAATACGGGAACTAGACTGTATCCGTGAAAGCAAAAGACTTACAGTTGAAATGATCGGAGGATGGTTTTATGAATGATTATGTGATCCAGGGGATACTGATGGATGGATATGAATTTCTGTCTTCAGTGATCCCTCTTTTTATTTTATTTGTGACACTGAGAGAAAAAGGACAGAAGAACGTAAAAGACGGCAGACTCTGTCTGGCTGTATCTGCAGTGTTTCTCGTGTATCTGTGGGGTGTGTTCCATTTTACAGGTGCCGGGACGATATGGGAACCTGTCCAGTACGGAATGTCCGGCGGAGTATTCCGGCAGGAGAAAATCAATCTGATCCCCTTTTCCCGGGGAATCGATCCGGTGGGCTATGGGTTGAATATAGTGCTTTTTCTTCCCTTTGGCTTTCTCCTGCCGCTTCTGTGGAAAGAGACAGACAGTTTGTGTAAAACGGCAGCAGGCGGAGCCATGCTGTCTCTGCTCATTGAACTGAGCCAGCTTTTGAATAACCGCAGCACGGATGTGGATGACCTGATCCTGAATACGGCAGGAGCTGTCCTGGGATATGGGGCTTTCCGGATACTGGATCTGATATCAGGAGGAAAGATCAGGGGCAGGATCAATGTACGGATGGGACCGGTCCTTTTCATTGCGGCGGCGTTCCTTGGACGGTTCTTCTTCTTCGATGAGATGGGTGCAGCGGGATTTCTGTACGGATTTTGAAAAAGTCTTTCAGTTTTCTTTCAGACCGACTATACTGATATTAAGAAGAAATTAATTTCAGGAGGTAAGGAAGATGTTAGAATTTCGTTATGACACGCAACTTCTGATCGAGGGAGAGGATCTTGATGAGGATGCGATCAGTGAGTATTTTACAGAACATTTCAAAGGAGACTGTGGGGGAGATTTATGATATCGTTGTGGAGGATATGGACCGGCAGTCGAGAGGTTTGAAGGGATAGCGGGGATCAGAGAAGGGAGGAACGTCTATGGCAGTAAAAGGTGCAGTCATGGTGCCCCATCCGCCTATCATCATACCGGAAATCGGATGCGGTGAGGAAGTGAAGATCCGGAAAACATCGGATTCCTATCGGAAAGCGGCGGAGAAGATCGCAGAGTGGAAGCCGGATACAGTGATCGTCGTCTCGCCGCATTCCGTAATGTATGCGGATTATTTCCATATTTCCCCGGGAACAGGTGCAAAAGGGGATTTCGGGCAGTTTCGGGCGCCTCAGGTGAAGTTCCGTGTGGATTACGACACGGAGTTTGTAAAAGTACTCGTCCAGGAAGCAGAAGCAAGGGATATTCCGGCGGGGACTCTGGGTGAAAGAGAGAAGAGACTGGATCATGGAACGATGGTGCCGCTTTATTTTCTGGACCAGTATATGCAGGATTATCGGATTGTGCGCATCGGACTCTCGGGAATGCCGCTTACAGTGCATTATGAGCTGGGTGAATGTATCCGGAAGACAGCAGAACTGCTTGACAGGGAAGTGGTGATCATCGGAAGCGGGGACCTGTCCCATAAGCTGAAGGAGGACGGGCCTTACGGCTTTCAGAAAGAAGGTCCGGAGTATGATGAACGGATCATGGATGTGATGGGACGCGGTGCGTTTGGAGAACTTTTTGATTTCTCCGAGGACTTCTGCGATAAGGCGGCAGAGTGCGGACATCGTTCCTTTACCATTATGGCGGGAGCATTGGACGGACTGAAGGTGAAGGCAGAGAGACTGTCCCATCAGGGAACCTTTGGAGTGGGATACGGAATCTGCACTTATGAAGTGACAGGGAATGATCCTCAGAGATATTTTCTGGAGCAGTACCGCAGAGAACAGAGAGAGGCAGCAGAACGAAGGAAAGGTTCGGAAGATCTGTATGTACAGCTTGCCAGAGAAACAGTGGAAACTTATGTCAGGACAGGAAAGAAGATCCGGGTTCCCGAAGGTCTGCCGGAGGAGATGTATTCCCGGAGAGCGGGGGTGTTTGTCTCGTTAAAAGAAGAAGGCCGGCTCCGGGGATGCATCGGCACGATCACGCCGGTGCGGAGAAATGTTGCAGAGGAGATCATTGAGAATGGAATCAGTGCTGCGGCGAGAGATCCACGTTTTCATGCGGTGGAACCGGAGGAACTGGACAGGCTGGAATACAGTGTGGATGTGCTGGGCGAGACAGAGGAGATCGATTCTCCGGAAGAACTGGACGTAAAGCGGTACGGTGTTGTGGTAAGCCGTGGATACAGGCGGGGGCTCCTCCTCCCTGATCTGGAAGGTGTGGATACAGTGGAAGAACAGATCGAGATCGCGAGAAGAAAGGCGGGGATCCCGGAGGACGCAGAAGATATCCGCCTGGAGCGCTTTGAGGTGGTGAGACATTTTTGACAGGAGCAAAGAGGATGGTCTGTCCGGTCTGCTTTCATCACTGCATTCTGTCTGAAGGACAGTGCGGCAGATGCAGGGCGAGAAAAAATGTAAACGGCACAGTCGTCTGTGACAATTATGGAAAGGTGACAGCGCTGGCGCTGGATCCGATCGAGAAGAAACCGCTGAAACATTTTATGCCTGGAAGTCTGATACTTTCTGTGGGCAGCTATGGATGCAATCTGTCCTGCCCCTTCTGCCAGAATCATGATATCTCCATGGGGGGCTCAGGGACGATGGAGTACAGAGAAATCTCTCCGGAAGAACTGGCGGAGCTTGCCGCTGTATACAGCAGGCAAAGTGACAGATATGGCAGAAAGAATATCGGGGTGGCGTTTACCTACAATGAACCTCTGACGGGGTATGAATTTGTCAGGGATACATCAAGGATGGTTCGGGAACGGGGGATGAAAAATGTCCTCGTCACAAACGGAACGGCAGAGCTTGCCGTGCTGGAGGAGATCCTGCCCTTTATCGATGCCATGAACATTGACCTGAAGGGATTTACAGATTCGTATTATCGAAAACTGGGCGGGAGTCTTGAGGCAGTGAAGGCATTTATCTGCCGGGCGGCAGAGACATGCCATGTGGAACTGACCACGCTGATCGTCCCGGGAGAGAATGATTCGGAGGAGGAGATGGAGCGGGAGGCAGAGTGGATCGCATCAGTGGATCCGGAGATCGTGCTCCATGTGACCCGCTTTTTCCCGCGATATAAAATGACGGACAGGCAGGCTACGGATGTGGAAACAGTGTACCGGCTGCGTGATACGGCCGGAAAGCATCTGAAAAATGTTTATACGGGGAACTGCTGATCGTTTTGCAGATACAGAACCATGGAATATAAAAGGCGGATATCATGTGATATCCGCCTTTTTGCAGGCGGGAACTCCTGTAGAGTTCCGGACAATAAGCTGGGCGTGCAGAAGGATCGTTCCGATTGAAACTCCGTTCAGAAGACTGGTTGCCGCGTAGTAACCGCATTTTCCGATATTGATCCGGTCCTGACGTATGGTTGTGAGCGGAGGAGAAGTATATGGACTGATCGGGAGATCGTCGAATCCGATAATGCTTAAATCCCTGGGAAGCTTATAACCAAGCTGCTGGCACTGAACCAGTGCTGCGTTGGCGATCGTATCCTGACCGCAGATGAGCGCGGTCACCCCCATATCCAGAAGACGGGGAAGATGTTTTTCCATACATTCATACATGAAAAAGGAGCAGCCTGCGAGCGAGGGATCAGTATCCAGCCCGTGCTGTTTCATTGCCTGGAAGAATGCATTATAGCGTACCTGCATGATGTGGGATTCCAGGGCGCTGCTGAGATAGCCGATCTTTTTATGACCAAGATCCTTTAAGTGGGCAACGGCCAGGTCCATTCCTTCGTCATTGTCGATCCCGATATAAGCTGTAGAAGGATTCCCCCGGATCTGGTTATCATAGAGCACGGCAGGTGTACGGCTTGTTTCAAAATCAGTCATCCACGGATCGTTCAGAGAGAAGCCCAGTACGAAAGAAGCTGCGTAGTCGTTCTGAAGCATGAAAACTTCATAGGAAATACTGCGCTGAGAATCTTCGCTGACAGGAACGATCTCGACTTCAAATCCGGCGGGCTCTGCCATCTGTCGGAATCCCATAACAATGTCATGCCCGAAATGATGAGGTTCCGTATATTGGATATTTTCCTCCTCGACCAGAATACAGAGTCTGCGGGCGGAATTTTTATAACGCCGGAGCCGGGTATAACCAAGTTCTACTGCGGTTTCCAGGATTTGTTTTTGTAATGTTTCGCTAATATCGGGCGCGTCATTTAGGGCTTTGGAGACGGTCCCTTTGGAAATGCCGAGTTTATCGGCGATGTCTTGAATAGTTGTCATTTTCTTACATTCCTCTCTGCAAAACTGCCAGAAACAATCAACTGAAATCATTATATAAAAAAAGCTTTTGAAAATCAATGATGGCACATTGGTGTTTAGAAAAGTTTCGTAAATGCACGAAAAATTCCGGAAAAAAAGTGCACAAAAAACAGGGTGAAAAACTATGCAAAACCGATAAATCGGGTTGAAATACAGAGAAATAGGATTGACGGATTTGAAAAGAAGGTCTATGATATGAATTACCGAAACAATACGAAACTTTTTAGAACGGAGGATGAAGGAAATGAGAAAAAAAGCAGTTGCGGTGCTGCTGGCAGGAGTGATGACATTCGGACTTGCAGCGGCTTCTCTGACCGGATGTGGAAGTGATTCCTCAGAAGGCGGAACGGAAAATGTCCGTCTGATGGTGTGGTCGCCGCAAAATGATCAGTCCAGAGACAGCGGGGAATGGCTCCAGACGATGTGTGGCAATTTTGCCGAGGATCATCCGGAATGGAACATCACGTTTGTCTATGGTGTTGCGGATGAGGCAAGCGCGGCGGGACAGGTATCCCAGGATCCGGAGGCAAGCGCGGACGTGTTCATGTACGCGAATGATACGTTGACCACAATGACGGATGCCAACGCTCTGGCGAAGTTCGGAGGAAAGTACCGGGAGGAGATTGAGTCCACCAACTCACAGGAGGTGCTGGATTCTCTGATCATGGACGGGGATCTTTACGGAGTACCGTTTACCACAAATACCTGGTTCATGTATTATGACAAGAGCGTGTTCTCAGAGGAAGATGTGAAAAATCTTGATACCATGCTGGAGAAAGGAGTAGTGTCTTTCCCATTTGTCAATTCCTGGTATCTGCCGGCATTTTACATCGGAAACGGATGTACCCTGTTCGGCGACGGAACAGATGAATCCGCGGGTGTTGACTTTAGCGGAGAGAAAGCGGTGGATGTGACCAATTATCTGATCGACCTGAAATCTAATCCAAACTTCAGGATAGATGATCTTGGATCCGGTATCGCAGGACTCCGTGACGGAAGCATAAACGCCATGTTCACCGGCTCCTGGGACGCCAATGCGATCGAAGAGATCCTGGGAGATAATATGGGGGTTGCGGCTCTGCCCACATTCACTTTGAATGGTGAAGAGAAACAGATGATGGCATACGCCGGCTCCAAGGCCATCGGAGTCAATCCGAACAGCAAGAACATGGTGGCAGCCATTGAACTGGCGGTATACCTTGGATCAGCGGAGGCACAGAGAGCACACTATGAACTGTGCGGAACGATCCCCTGTAATACAGAGCTGCTGGCAGATGAGTCGATCAGCTCCGATGCAGTGGTGAGTGCGCAGAACGATACATTCAACAGGACTTCCATCCTGCAGCCGTTTGTCTCAAAGATGAGCAACTGCTGGACTCCTGTGGAAAACATGGGCAAGGGAATCCGAAACGGAAGCATTACTCATGATAACGCAGAGGAACAGACAGAGGGCATGAACGACGCAATGAACAGCGATGGAATCTAAAATGAGGTGATGAGGATGGGAATATTAAAAAAGAAAGTAAATGAATTTCCGACTCCGTATACATGCACAAGAGCGATCAGGGAAGGCGGGCTTGAGACAAAACTTTCCATGGTGCTCATGGGATTCGGAAACATGGTGCACGGGCAGAGGATCAAAGGTCTTCTGTACCTTGCGATAGAAGTGGCTTACGTGGTGTTTATGATCGTGAACGGCATCGGCTTTCTCGGAATGCTGCCGTCACTGGGATCTGTCCCCCAGGAGGAGTACTGGGATGAGGCAGCTCAGGTCTATATGTACACAAAGGGAGATCAGTCGATCCTGATCCTTCTCTACGGTGTGGCGACTGTTCTGCTGACGGCCCTGATGATCCTGGCGTGGAGAGGAGCGCTCCGCAGTGCATACAAGGCAGAATGCCTGGAAAAAGAAGGAAGACATGTGAACAATTTTGCGGAGGACCTTAAGACGCTGCTCCATGAGAATCTTCATCGACTTCTCATGACGCCGCCGGTATTTTTCATCTTTGCGTTTACCGTGCTGCCGCTGGTGTTCATGATCTGCATGGCGTTTACAAACTACAGTAAGATCGACAACCATCTGATGCTTTTTGACTGGGTGGGACTGGAGAACTTCAAGGCGCTGTTTGATTCCAGCAGCATCCTTGGAAGCACTTTCTGGTCTGTGCTCGGATGGACGCTGATCTGGGCGTTCTTTGCAACGTTTTCCAACTATATTTTCGGTATGATCATCTCTCTGCTGATCAACAGAAAGGGGACAAGGGCGAAAGGATTCTGGAGATTCTGCTTTGTACTCTCCTGTGCGGTGCCTATGTTCGTATCCCTGCTGATCATGAGGACAATGCTCCAGCCGGAAGGGGCCATCAACGTGCTTCTGAGAAATCTGGGACTGATCGCCTCGGACGCAAGCCTTCCGTTTTTCACGGATCCGACCTGGGCGAGAGTGACGGTTATCATCGTAAACGTATGGGTGGGTGTTCCATATACGCTGCTGCAGCTTACGGGAGTGCTCCAGAATATTCCGGAGGAACTCTATGAGGCGGCAAGAGTGGACGGGGCCAATGCGGTCCAGATCTTCTTTAAGATCACACTGCCGTACATGCTCTACGTGACTACACCGTATCTGATCACTACATTTACGGGAAATGTGAACAACTTCAATGTCATCTACCTTCTGTCGGGAGGCGATCCGGTCACGGATCTTGCGTCCACGGCAGGGAAGACGGATCTGCTTGTTACCTGGCTGTACAAGCTGACCATCGACAAACAGTATTATAACATCGGTGCCGTCATCGGTATCCTGACATTTGTGATCCTCGCCATCGGCGCGCTGTTTACATATCATAACAGCAAGTCTTACAAAGAAGAAGGAGGGTTCTAAGCATGGCTGGAAAGAAAATGCATTCTGCAAAGAGAAAACGGTTTATCAACAATACGATCGTCCATGTAGTCCTTGCGATCCTTGCGGTGATCTGGGTGTTCCCGATCGTGTGGGTCATCCTGACCAGCTTTCGTGCAGAGAAAGGTTCTTATGTATCGACCTTCCTTCCGCAGTCATTTACCTTAGACAATTACGTGAAGCTTTTTACAGACACGACGATCCTGAACTTTCCGCAGATGTTCCTGAACACGCTGTTCATCGCCGTCTGCTCCTGTATCCTGTCAACGTTCTATGTGCTGGCAGTATCCTACTGCCTGTCAAGGCTTCGGTTTAAGATGAGAAAGCCTTATATGAACATGGCGATGATCCTCGGACTGTTTCCGGGATTCATGTCCATGATCGCGGTGTACTTCATCCTGAAGGCACTGGGTATGACAGAGGGAAATCTGATCAAACTGGCACTGATCCTTGTCTATTCGGGAGGAGCGGCGCTGAGTTTCCAGATCGCGAAGGGATTCTTCGATACAATCCCCATTGCGGTGGACGAGGCTGCTCTGCTGGACGGGTGTACGAGATGGCAGATCTTCACAAGGATCACGCTGCCTCTGAGCAAGCCGATCGTAATCTACACTACACTGACATCCTTTATGGCTCCATGGCTGGATTTCATCTTTGCGAAGGTGATCTGCCGTGCCAACTCCGATCAGTATACCATTGCCATCGGGCTGTGGAAGATGCTGGAGAAGGAGTACATCGACAGCTGGTACACGAGTTTTGCCGCGGGGGCAGTTCTGATCTCGATCCCCATCGCCGCACTGTTCCTGTACATGCAGAGGTATTATGTAGACGGGCTTTCAGGTGCCGTCAAAGGGTAAAGAATGAAAAGCTGCAAATATGAACTGTATTTGCAGCTTTTCTGGTATAGTATTTACATGATGTCGGGGGCAAAAGCCCCCAACTGTGATGCCTGCGGATTGTTTCGTGCTTCGCACTCACACAATCCGCCCCAAGGTCTTTCACCCACTTATGAGCAGGCTCATGTGGGTTTAGACCTTTTGATCCAGGCATCGTTATATTGAGGAAAGGCAGATAAATATGAAGACAGCATTGGAATGGAAAAAATATTACTCGACATCGGATTTTAAGGAAAACTATATTTATGAAGGAGACGACCTTGGCGTACAGTGCACGCCGGAAGGCACGGCCTTCCGCCTGTGGAGCCCTTCCGCCCTGAGCGTCACCCTCAATCTGTACAGAGACGGGGAGGGCGGAGAAGCATTCCGGTTTATTCCCATGGAAAAAAGGAAGAAGGGCGTCTGGGGATGGGAGACGGAGCAGGAGCTC
>DWUT01000273.1 GCA_019120615.1 Candidatus Mediterraneibacter norfolkensis | reverse complement strand
CAGAAAGGCCAGTTTACCGGCTGCTGTAGAATGTCAAGTAAAATTGACCCGCTTTTTCGTTGAATCTTGACCCACCTTAGTAGCCGATAAAGCGGAGTACTAAGATGGGTCAATTCTATCTGTCAATCCTGATTTTTACACTGTGAATTGACCCACCCTGTTAATGGGTTACCACCTGATATCCATCTGCTGACAATGACGTCTGATCTATCAGGATCGTTCTTGTGGATGAATCCAGGGTAATGTAGCGGCTTAGTGTCAGAAGACGGTCACTGATCAGTTCGTGAACCAGTTTTTCCATCGCCGCAGGCCGGGAGTCTGAAGCCGGATCGGGCTGACGGACTGCTGCAACTGCGGTTGTTCCGCATAACTCATCAAGATCCATAAATACACCATCAGCCACACTTGTGTCAATTCCGGAGAAATGATCTGTATCAGCATCGTATAAATACTTTCCGCATTCCTTGATCCGGTTTATCACAAAGTAAGGATGCTTGATCCCGTACTCGCTCCTAAGATAGTCATATGCTGCTGTTTTACCTCCGCTGTTGTATTGTTCAATGATTTTAGGGAATGATTCTTCCCCAATGATTGTCTTGCCCATGCTGTGCCTCCTATTGTGCGATGTCCCAGTCGAACGAATCAAACGGCCATTCCTCATCGATATGTTCGCGCACGTATTCGTATGCTTCCTCGCGCAGATTGTTGGCGGCCAGAAACTCCCAGTACAGGAAACATGTCCGGTAAAGCCGATTTGCCTTCTCCTTCAATTCTCCATATGTGGGCGGAGTCAGTGTCGTGACATCATCACGGTCAATACCGTATTCTTCAAGAAGATATTTGCTTCCTTCCTCATAACTCATGGAATCAAGCGCACGACGGATTTCTTCTTCCTCACGGTATACATCCAGAAAATCTACCGGCCTGCCGCCTTCATAAGAAGCCATAGAACTGTTTTCATGTACGCTGTTGCCTGCAGCCACCCATTCATGCAGGGCTTCCCTTTCTTCTTCCGTCATGGGTGTAGCTTTTTCGTATTCCCTGAGCTCCTGCTTAAGGAACTGCATTTTTTCTTTATTTATCTTCATTTCACTTTTTCCTTTCATTTAACACTCTGTTTTGACCCTTTGACACGGTAGCTGTCACCCGTTATACTAAGGATATGGCAGTGATGCACCAGGCGGTCCAGGATTGCCGTGGCAGCAAGCCTGCCGGTGAACAGCTCGTCCCATCTGCCCATGGGCAGGTTGGTCGTTATAATGAGGGAGTTCTTTTCATACCGGTGGCGGATCACCTGGAAGAAAAGGCTCTCTCTTTCTCTGTCCATTTTTAAATACGAAAGTTCATCAATAATCAGCAGCGGGATCCTGTTGAGCTCTTCCAATGTTTCCCGCAGCGTCCCTTCCTGCATTTTTTCATAGAGCCGGTCAACCAGATCCTTGGCGTTGGCAAAAAGCACCCGATATCCTGCGCTGACGGCATTCATGCCGATCCCGGTAGCGATCATGCTTTTTCCAACACCGGGCGGCCCGATAATGATGACATTCTCACCGGCATCAATGAAATCCAGCCTTCCCAGTTCCGTGATCTTATCCCTGTCCAGCGACTGATTAAATCCATAGTCAATGTCCTCAAGCCGTTTTTCGGTCTCAAAGCATGCTTCTCTGCGAAGCTTTTCTGTCCTGCGGTCACGTTTTCCTTCTTCCTCCACGGAAAGAAGCCTGACAAGAAAGGATTCATAATCCATAGCAGATGATTCCGCCTCCAGGATCAGATCCCGGTATTGCTCGCGCATATCCACCAGCTTAAACTGCTTCATCATGGATTCGATGTATTCCGCATTCGTCTGATATCCCTTCTGTTTCATCTGTGTACCTCCGACAATATCGCATTTTCCTCATAATAACTGCAGTCGCGCATCAGGGCAGGGTCATCATCCCGATAAGCCGTACGACAGCCAGCCCCCGTGCCTTCCAAAGATACTTCCGGCAGCGCCAGATTACCTGCATTGTACTCTTTCAGGAGCCCTTTAAATGACGTGATATCCATCTTGTCCAAAGCGATACAGTAACCGATGAAGCGGTCAAGCGTGGAGTCATCATACAGTTCTCCCAGAAGCATGATTTTTCTTGCGTAATGTGTAGGCTGGTCAAATTTCCTGCCGGCAGCGTCAAGATAACGCTGTCCGTTTGAAAAACGTCTGGTGAAGTCTCTTCGGATCTGCGGGATGGATGTGCTGACCGGCGCTGCAATCGCATCATAGTGTGAAAGATCCGTCTGAACAGCATGCTTCTTTTCGGAAGCCTCCACCGTCAGTATCCGGTTCTCCTTCATGTCATAGATCTCAATCCGGAATCCGTAGATAATCCGAAACTGCAGTGTTTTATCCACATATTTCACCGGTACGCTGTATTTACTGCCTCCAACACTGATATAGCTGTCGGGACTGATGATACGCTTCTGGAGCCGTTTGATCCGGTAGCGTGTTTTGGGGAGCGGGAGAAGCACAGCTTTTTCCTCGATCAGATAATGCTGGTTAGGGATCCGTTTTGTTGTCCCGTGGACTTCATCGCACCATTCATTCACGAACTCCTTGCCGCGCCGGTTCAATTCTTCCATTGTAGCAAACTTGTTCCCTTTTATGAACTGTTCTTCAATATAGTGAAACGGGGATTCGATTTTACCTTTTTTGCGGGGCCAGTAACAGGGACATGCGTTCAACTCTGTCCCCAGATGTTTCGCCATCATCAAAGCCTGGGGGTTATACTGGATCTCGTCCTCACTCTTCGGATTGTTTTCAATGACCAGTGCCTTTGGATTATCGATCAGCAATTCCAGCGTCACACCGCCCAGATCATCGAACAGCTCCTGTATGGCCTCATAAATAGCGGAAGCATCCACTTTCAGGGAGAAACAGACAGCCTTCTTTCTGGATGCGGCAAGGATCATTGCGAAGCAATACACCTTCCGTTCACGTCCTCCGATCACCATGGAGTACTCTGACCAGTCGAACTGTGCCTGGTCTCCGGGCGGTGTTTCGATCCGCACGGTAGCCTTGGAACTGATGAGTCCCACATCTTCGTCTACTTTCTGCAGGAACCTGTAAACAGGACCGATGCTGCCGGGATACCCTTTTTTCTTTAGTTCTTTAAAGATCCTCGTACCGTTAAATTCATACGGTTCACATCTCCATTTAATGATGGCCTCTTTATATTCATCCAGACAGGATTTATAGACTGTCCGTCTGTACGTTGGCTCTTCCTTCAACTCCAGCAGCTTTCTGACCGTATTCCGGGAGATCCCCAAGATCTTTGCTGTTTTACGTTTTGAATGGGTCTGCTTATAGACCCGTTGGACAGCTGCCCAATCTTGCAATCTGTACACCTTCTTTCGCCTCCTTTCCGTGGCTGATTGCGCACGGAAAGGATTGTACATTTTCTGATTGAGTGGGTCAATTCTAAGTGTTAAATTTTCAAGGTACAGTGTATCAGAACTAGGTCTTACTTACTCACGCCCCGCCATTAGGGTGGGTCAGTTTTCCTCGTAAAACCTGGGTCAGTTTTAATTATAAATCAATAGCTGCCTTTCCCCCTTCGGCTACCAGAAAGACCCGGAGGACAAAAACCATCTGCTGATTGATGAGGA
>DWUT01000272.1 GCA_019120615.1 Candidatus Mediterraneibacter norfolkensis | reverse complement strand
TCCAGTTTCCCTGTTACCCCATAAGCCGCAATGGCTGTGATGCTGTATGTACTGACAAGGGCTGTAAGAAACGTGGTGCTGATCGCCGGTATGCTTTGCTGGACCACAGAAGGAACGGCTTTCTGAATCAGCAGCCATATATCCGCTTTATCAAAGCTGGAAAGTTTAAATGCAAACAGTTTCTTCTTTTTAATGTAAAACAGCATAAATACAAGGCAGATGCCCTCTGACAATACCGTGGCTATAGCCGCGCCGTTGAATCCGATAAAATGAATGAAAATAGGGTCAAGAATCGCGTTTAATATGGTTGTCGTCAGCATGGCAATAGCCTGAAACATAGAGTTTCCAAAACTGCGCAGCACCGCAGCGAAATAACAGTATAAATAAATTGCCAGATAACCTAATACATAAATGGATAAATAGCTGTATGCCATATCATAAGTTTCCGCCGGAGTATTTAAAACATTTAAGATCGTCGGAAGCAGAATCTCCAATATGACGGTCACTCCAACAGAAAAGACGACAGCCACACAAAAAGAAGTGGCGATTAAACTTTCCGTTCGTTTTTCATTTTTTGAACCAATGGCCTGGGAAAGCAAAATGGATACACCGTTTGTGGCTCCCATGGCAACGGAGGTCAAAATTAAAATAATCGGTGTGGAATTTGTTAAGGCAGCATACGCGGTTTCTCCCAGTAAGTTGCCGATCCAAAGGCTGTCCACAAGATTATACATCATATTCAAAAACATGGCCGCAACCATTGGCAGCGCCATTGCCAGCAGACAACGCCTTGTATTGCCGCCGATAAAATCAATTTTCTTCATCATCGTTCTTCCTTTCTACTCTAACAGATTTCACAGATTTAAAATGTAAATGTTATTATTGAATGAACATTATTCATTTATAGGCTATTAAAATTCCCCTACTGAGGAGCAGGGGGTTTTTAAAGATGGAGCGCGTAAATCAGAAATTTACGAATCCGTTTTGCTTTTTCCTTCTGGTCCATACCATCGTCCAGCAGAATACCAAGCTGCCCATAAATGCAGAACATTGCCGCCGTTTTCAGGTCCTCAAGCTGGATCTCTCCATTTTCCCGGGCGTTCTGCAGCATTTTTTCGATCACTGGCACAAGTTTTTCACAGGTTTTGAGAGAAAGCTGGTTATGGAACTTTTTATTTTGCGGGCCATGGAAGACTGCGTAATATTTTGTATTTTGATCTTCTACATTCAACGGCATCTCCTCAATGAACTGTTTTAATGGCATATGCGTGTTTTCAGCCATTTCTGCAAACTGGGATACCAATATGTCCGCATACTGCTCAATCGCGCTGTCAAACAATACTTCTTTGGATGGAAAATAACGGTAGCAAAGGCCCTGAGATACTCCGATGGATTTCGCAATATCCGTAATCGTGATTTTTTCATAGCCCTTCTCACCAAACAGTTTCAGGGCAGCATCAAAGATCTCCTGTCTGCGTTCTTCCGGCTCTTTCGTAATCCGCATGTCTCGTTCCTCCTTTCTTCCATGATACCATACCGCTCCCATAAATTCAATGAGTGAATATCAGTCATTTTATGCCCATAGAAACACAAGCCGTATGACCTACCTGCTCCCATGATACATCATGGAAACATTGGGACAGCAGGGAAACCATTTCCTCTTTTGAATAAATTTTTACGTCGCCTTCTTTGCTATGGCGCATATAAAAATTCATAATCGCGCGTCCAACCAAGGGCTGCCAGCAATCTCCAATCAAAAATGTACCGCCCGGTTTTAAAACTCTTTGGACTTCTCGAATGACATTCTCCGGAGCCGGATAATGATGGAAGGAATCGTTGCAGTACACAACATCAAAGAAATTGTCCACAAACGGAAGATGCTCACTGTCTCCAAGGACCAGCTGAACCTTGCCCGATAGTTTGCCCTCAGCAACCGAAAGCATCTTTTCCGATAGATCAATGCCATACAGTTCTCTCTGATCATTGGACTGCAGCAGTATTTTCATCATCTCTCCCGTCCCGCATCCCAAGTCTAAGGCTCTCTGAAACGGAATATGCGCCAACTTACTCAATAGAACAGGATAAAGTGTTCTGGCATGCTGCCCATGGATATCCTCATCATAAGTATCCGCCTGCTGATTGAATGTGGATTTCGATCTTTCTTTTATATCAGCCATCAGTTATGACCTCCTTTCACTTCACAAGTATAGCAGTTTTTTCTGAAATGTCAATGAATATTATTCATTCATTTTATGAAATAATGATCTCATACAAACAACGTCCGGAAAAATAAGCCATCTTACCTTTCCAGACGTTGTTTTCTTCTCCCTATTCTTCCGGCAGCAGTTCACAAATCGTTACTGCCTGCAGCTGCCTTGTTATCCCAATTTCTAATTCTTCATAAACATGTCTTAAAAGCCTGAACTCCTGCTTTTCTTTTATACATGATCGACATTCTGACAGATCCTTTCTCCCCTCCATAGCAGTAATCACATCCAGCAAGCTGATCTCTCCCGGTAATCGAGACAGCCTATATCCGCCGGCAGCGCCAAAACTCACACTGATAAAACCGGCATCCCGCAGTCTGGCTCCAATCTGAAGCAGATAACGCGGAGAGACACCAATCGTTCTGGCCAGTTGGGAGGAGGAAACGGCTCCGGAAGCCTTGGCCAGGCAGATCAGCATCCGGATCGCATAGTCTGTAGAGCTGTTCAGCTGCATCACCAATCCCCTCCTCTGCTTTCTCACAATTCACTGTCTGTACTTTCTTCCTTATACTTTTCCTTCAGACGGGAAAAAGTTTCATCGCTGACCACATGTTCAATACGGCAGGCATCTTTTTCCGCGATTTTCAGATCGACACCGGCCTCCATAAGCCATGCTGTAAAAAACCGATGCCGCTCGTAAATTTTTTCTGCGATCTTGCGCCCCTGTTCTGTCAGATGGAGAAAGTGATCTTCATCCATAATAAGGAAGCCGCCCTCCTGCAGGACTGCTACCGCATGGCAGACGCTGGGCTTGGATACTCCAAGATGCCGAGCCACGTCCACGGAGCGCACCATACCCATTTTTTTATGAAGAACCAGAATAGCCTCCAAATAGTCCTCCCCGGACGCATAGAGTTTCATATAATCCCCCTTTACTGAGCCAGTTTCCAGCCGATAGCCTCCTGTCTGGACGATACAAAGTCCGCATATAAGCCCTTCTGCTGGATCAGCTCTGCATGAGTGCCGCGCTGGACGATATGGGTATTGTCTAACACAAGAATCTGATCGGCGTTCCGGACAGTTTTCAATCGATGTGCAATCATAATAATCGTTTTGTCGTGGGTCAGCGCCTCAATAGCCCGCTGCAGTTCATCCTCATTCTCCGGGTCAACGCTGCTTGTTGCCTCGTCCAAAATGATGATGGGTGCATTTTTCAGCATGGCGCGGGCGATGGAAATACGCTGTTTCTCGCCGCCGGACAAAGTGCCGCCGCCCTCGCCAATCACAGTATCATAACCCTCCGGCAGAGCGGAAATAAAGTCATGGCAGCAAGCGTCTTTTGCAGCCCTGATTACATCCTCTCTGGAAGCAGAGGGGCAGCCAAATTTAATATTGTTCTCAATTGTATCTTGAAAAAGATAAACGCTTTGAAAGATCATAGAAATATTTTTCATCAGGTTGTCCAACTTGTAATCTTTTACATTGTAGCCACCAATACTGATAGAACCTGTTTCCACATCCCAGAAACGAGCGATAAGATTGCAAAGCGTTGTTTTGCCTCCGCCTGATGGTCCGATAATAGCAGTGGTCGTTCCATCTGGAATTGATAAGTTTATATTGTCAAGGATTTTTCGCGGCCCATAAGAGAAGCCCACATTCTGAAAAGAAATCGAAGAATCCTCTGGCTCTAATTCCTTTCCGTCAATATCCATGACAGGGGTACTGTCAATAGAGTTGGCCTGATCGATGGATGTGCCAAGCAGTTGTAGATTATCCGACATATTTCCTGCGCTTTCCAAATCCTGATAAATCATAAAAGAGGCTATCAGCAAAAGAAGGCAGCGAGAAAGAGGAAGTATTCCTCCAGCATAGAGATATAGGGCACTCAAAATTATTCCTACACTGAACACCCTTACAACTAACTGCCTGATCGCCATCCACGGAGCCAGCGCATATTCCAAAGACAGAGCCTTTTGACTGCTGCTGTCCACAGCCACATTTACTGTTTGCCCGTTGTCTTTTTCCAAGCCATAGGATTTCACAACACTCATTCCCTGAATATATTCCAGTACCGCTGCAACCAATCCTTCTTGTGTGTGTTGTCGAGCAGGTGCCGTTTTCATCGCTGCGCGTTGCGATAATTCAGTAACCACTAAATACGCCAGGACACCAACAATCGCTAAAAGAGCAATTCGCCAGTCGGCAAATACCATCATCAGGCACAATGCTAATGTGTTCAAAAATCCACCTAAAACTAAAACAAGGCATCTTGCGGCAGTATTTTCAATTCCGCTTAATGTGGTGGTAACGATAGCAGTAATATTTCCAATGCTGTTTTTGTTAAAAAAGCCCATTGGAATATAACGAAGCCGGTCGCCGATGTGAATGGGCTTTTCAGCTACCATAAAATATCCTGTTTCCGTCTGTGCATTCGTGGAGTAGTAAGAGCAAGCTGCTCTGCCAATAATAGAAACAAGCATAATTGAAAATACGAACCATATTTTTGATATTTGCCCTGCTACAATATAGTCGAGAGAAAACATCATGGCTACTACTTGCAAGGCAGAGAAAACAGCTCCAACAAAAGCTACAATCATTGATTTTACTAACAGTTTTTTTCGCTTACCTGCAAAAGCAAAAATCTTTTTTAATACTCCAAACATACGAATCCCTCCTAATTGGAATCTTGCGTTCCCAGGTGTGCGTTCCACATTCCTGCATAAAGAGGGCAATCCCGAATCAACTGTTCTTGCTTCCCCTGTGCAACAATCGTTCCATGCTCTATTACAACAATGTTATCCGCATTTACTATGGTGGATAGACGATGAGCTATCACAATCAATGTTTTGCCTACAGTTAGGGCAGAAATAGCCCGTTGAATCAGGGCTTCATTTTCGGGATCAATACTGGCGGTTGCCTCGTCTAAAAAAATGATCGGCGCATTTTTAAGCATGGCCCTGGCGATAGAAATACGCTGTTTTTCTCCGCCAGATAAATGCCCGCCTCCACTTCCGCAAACTGTATCATACCCATGTTCCAGATTACGGATAAACTCATCACAACTAGCGGCTTTTGCAACAGCCTCTACCTCCTGATCGGTTGCGTCAAGCCTGCCCATCCGTATGTTTTCCCGTACTGTACGATCAAATAGGTAATTGTCCTGTGAAACATAAGCGATTTGTTGGTTTAGCTGTTCTAAAGGAATTTCTCGTATGTCATGACCGCTAATACGGATACTTCCTTCACTTACATCCCAAAAGCCTGCAATGAGCTTTGCGATGGTTGATTTCCCTGAACCGGAAGGACCGACTAAAGCGGTCACTGTTCCAGAATTTATCTTAAGGCTGACATCGTGAAGAACATTCCCATCGGCTTTATCATACGAAAAAGACACATTTTTCAGTTCAATATCCTGATTGTCAAAAACAATCCGATTTTGAGGCCGTACAAGTTCCGGGGCATCCAGAATTGTAGAAATTTCCCCTACATTTGCCCCCACAACTGCCAGATCATCCATGAAAGACATTGCAGAAACAACCGGACCAGTAATACCTAATGATAAGACAACAATCGTTAGGAAGTCGGCTGTGGTTAAACTATTATGTGCCAGCAGAAACAATCCAGTTGGCAAGACAGTGACCAGTACAGATGGGATGATTGATTGCCACAAACACATATATTTTTGGTTTTCCCGCATCCAATCCACATAATATGCCGCATTATCTTCAACTGCCGCCGAATATTTTTTATAGGAGCCTGCCGACTGACTGAATGCCTTTACTACTTGAATACCGCCAACATACTCCACGATTGCATTTGCCATCCGGTGCCCAATCTTAACAGCACCTTCCCATCGTTTGGCGTATGTCTTTGTACTTTGAGATATAATGATGAGGCCGGTTATTGTTGTAATAAGCGAGGCTACAGTCGATTTATTATTCTTTCTTTTCCCGAAATCCCCAAGCCTCAAAATCCGTATCGTCCTCCTCCGGCTCCAC
>DWUT01000271.1 GCA_019120615.1 Candidatus Mediterraneibacter norfolkensis | reverse complement strand
CAAGATCGATTATATCATCGCAAACTGCGCGGAATGTGAACCCTATATCACAGCGGACTACAGAAGGATGCTGGAGAATACGGAGGATCTGGTCAGCGGTATGCGGGTGGTCCTCTCCCTGTTCCCGAATGCAAAGGGTATCTTTGCGGTGGAGGATAACAAAAAGGACTGTATTGAGAAGCTGAACCAGATTGTTGCCAACGAACCAAGAATGGATGTAAAGGCATTGATGACCAAATATCCTCAGGGTGCAGAACGTCAGCTCATCTATGCAGTGACAAAGCGCGCCATCAATTCATCCATGCTTCCGGCAGATGCGGGCTGCATTGTAGATAATGTGGAGACGCTGATCGGGATCCATAACGCGGTTATCAATGGGAAACCGCTGACAGAACGCGTTGTCACCGTAAGCGGCGACGCGGTGGAATCTCCCGGAAATTTCCGAGTGCTTCTGGGAACGAATCACAGAGAACTGATCGAGGCGGCAGGAGGTTTCAAGGAGGAACCTGAGAAACTGATCTCGGGAGGTCCGATGATGGGATTCGCTATGGTGACCCTGGACGCGCCGGTGACGAAAACTTCTTCCTCTATTCTAGCCTTTAAGAAGGATGTGGTTTCAAGGAGTCCGGAGACGGCATGCATCAACTGCGGAAGGTGCGTGGAGGTCTGCCCGAGCAGGATCATTCCTTCCAGGCTTGCTGACTATGCAAACCGTCAGGATGAAGAGTCCTTTGTCGCTATGAACGGTCTGGAATGTGTGGAGTGCGGTTCCTGCAGTTACGTCTGTCCGGCAAAACGTCAGCTGAAACAGGCGATCGGAGGAATGAGAAAGATCGCACTTGCGAATAAGAAGAAAAAGTAAGAGAGGTGACTGAAAAGTGAATGAGAATTATAAAGTATCAGCTTCTCCGCATATCCGTGACCGGATCAAGAGCAGCAGCATCATGCTTATGGTGGTCATCGCTCTTCTTCCCGCGACGATTTTCGGAATCTGGAATTTCCGTCATGAGAATGCGTGGATCCTTGTGGTCGTTACAACGGCTTCTGCGGTGCTGACTGAGTACATATATGAAAAACTGATGCATAAACCGATCACGATCAATGATTTCAGCGCGGTTGTTACGGGACTTCTCCTTGCGCTGAACCTTCCTCCCACACTTCCCTGGTGGATGGGAGTTCTGGGATCTGTGTTCGCGATCGTGGTGGTGAAACAGCTTTTCGGAGGCCTGGGACAGAATTTCATGAACCCGGCTCTTGCGGCAAGGTGTTTCCTCCTGATCTCTTTTACCAGTGATATGACCTATTTCGTGTATGACGGAGTGACAGGCGCGACCCCGCTTGCAGAGCTGAAAGCCGGAGAGGCTGTAAATACAATGGATATGCTGATCGGAAATATCCGAGGTACGATCGGTGAGACTTCTGTCATCGCTATCATGATCGGAGCGATGTTCCTGCTTTTAATGGGTGTGATCGATCTTACGATCCCGGCGTCCTACCTGATCTCTTTTGTTGTATTTATCGTGATCTTCGGCGGACACGGACTGGACGCTCAGTATGTTACCGCGCATCTGTGCGGAGGCGGACTGATGCTGGGCGCCTGGTTTATGGCAACGGATTATGTGACCTCGCCGATTACCACAAAGGGCAGGATCGTGTATGGTGTCTGTATGGGTCTTCTGACCGGACTGTTCCGGCTGTTCGGAGGTTCCGCAGAGGGAGTTTCCTATGCGATCATCATCAGCAACCTTCTGGTTCCTCTGATCGAGAAGGTTACCCTTCCGAAACCATTTGGCAAAGGAGGAGAGAAGTAATGAATAAGATTGTAAAAAACACATTGATCCTCACAGTGATCACTGTAGTATCGGGACTTCTCCTCGGAGTTGTCTATGGCATCACGAAAGATCCTATCGCGGCGGCGCAGGAGAATACAAAGCAGGAGGCGTTCCGCGCGGTGCTCTCTGATGCGTCTTCATTTGAGACAATGGAAGATTTTGACGCAACAGGTGCGCTGTCTCTTCTTCAGGAGAACGGCTACACCTCCGACGAGATCACAGAAGTGGCAGAGGGGGTTGACGACAGCGGCGAGACGGTGGGATATGTTATCAATGTCATGTCCCATGAAGCCTACGATGGTGATCTGGAGGTTTCCGTCGGTATTGCCAGTGATGGAACTGTAAAGGGAATCGAGATGCTCTCCATCAGTGAGACGGCAGGTCTGGGAATGAAGGCGAATGAGGCTGAGTTCAAGGATCAGTTCAAGGATAAAAACGTAGAGAAGTTTTCTTATACAAAATCAGGCGAGAGCGGCGATGATAAGATCGACGCTATCAGCGGTGCGACGATCACGACAAATGCGGTGACAAATGCGGTAGATTCAGCACTGGTATATTTTCAGAATGAGTTAGGAGGCGGTGTCAATGAATAAGTGTACAGAAAGAATATTCAACGGCCTTGTCAAAGAGAATCCGACCTTCGTTCTGATGCTCGGTATGTGTCCCACGCTTGCGGTCACAACATCTGCCATTAACGGAATCGGTATGGGACTTTCCACGACAGCCGTACTTGTGATGTCAAATATGCTGATCTCAATGCTGAGAAAGATCATTCCTGATTCTGTCAGGATGCCGGCGTTCATCGTTGTTGTTGCATCTTTCGTGACAATCGTGGATTTCCTTCTTGAGGGATTTGTCCCGAGCCTTTATTCCGCACTCGGACTCTACATCCCCCTGATCGTTGTAAACTGTATCATCCTTGGCCGTGCGGAAAGTTATGCGTCGAAAAATCCGGTCCTTCCGTCTATCTTCGACGGAATTGGAATGGGACTTGGTTTTACGGTCGGCCTTACCTGTATCGGTATCGTCCGCGAGCTGATCGGCTCCGGAATGATCTTCGGGATCCAGGTCCTTCCGGATTCTTATGTTCCGATTACGATCTTTATCCTTGCACCCGGTGCGTTCTTCGTACTGGCCTGTCTTGTGGCGCTCCAGAATAAGATCAAGAGAAATCTTGCAAATAAGGGCAAAAAGGTTCCGGAGACTGCTGGATGCGGCGAGGGATGTGCTTCCTGCGGAAACCGCGGGGCGTGCAGCGGACATATGTTCCTTGACGTCACAGAAGAAAAAAAGAATGAAAAGGAATAGGAGGGGACTGATATGGGAGAACAAATACAGAATCTGTTGCTGATCGCGGTCGGTTCCGCGTTCGTAAATAATGTCGTGCTCAGCCAGTTCCTCGGGATCTGCCCGTTCCTTGGAGTATCGAAAAATGTAAAGACGGCTGCCGGAATGGGGAGTGCCGTGGTATTCGTTATCACGATCGCATCTTTCGTTACCGGTCTGATCTACAAATTCATACTCGGCAACCCGAATATCATGGGCGGCGAACTGGAGTATCTGAACACGATCGTTTTTATCCTTGTGATCGCCGCGCTGGTGCAGTTTGTGGAAATGGTGCTCAAAAAGGCCATGCCCTCTCTGTATAATGCGCTGGGAGTTTACCTTCCACTGATCACAACGAACTGTGCGGTGCTCGGTGTGGCTCTGACAAACGTTCAGGAAGGATACAATATCCTGACAGGCGTTGTCAATGGATTTGCCACTGCTGCGGGATTCCTTGTATCCATCGTCCTGATGGCCGGGATTCGTGAGAAGATCGAACACAATGACATTACAGAATCATTCCAGGGAACACCGATCGTGCTTGTGACTGCAGGTCTGATGGCGATCGCGTTCTTTGGATTCTCAGGTTTGATATAGGAGGACAGAAGATATGAGTATTACCGGAATTATTTTGGCTGCTGTTGTTGTCGGCGGCACAGGACTTTTTATCGGCGTCTTCCTTGGAATTGCAGGGAAAAAATTTGCTGTAGAGGTGGATGAGAGAGAGGAAGCGATCCTGGAAGTCCTTCCCGGAAACAACTGCGGAGGATGCGGATATGCCGGATGTTCCGGTCTTGCTGCTGCCATTGTAGCAGGCGAGGCTGAGGTAAGCGGATGTCCTGTAGGAGGCGCACCAGTTGCCGATAAGATCGGAAAGATCATGGGCGTGGACGCGGGAGCGCAGGAGAAAAAGGTTGCGTTTGTTAAATGCGGCGGTACCTGTGAGAAGGCAAAGACAGAATATGAATATTACGGGATCAAGGACTGCGTCATGGCAAGCCAGATGCAGGACGGCGGTGCGAAAGGGTGCGATTATGGATGCCTTGGATACGGATCCTGTGTGAAGGCATGTCCCTTTGACGCGATCCATATCGTGGACGGGATTGCTGTGGTAGACAAAGAAGCCTGCAAAGCCTGCGGCAAATGCGTCGCCGCATGTCCGAAGCATCTGATCGAACTGATTCCTTACAAACAGAAGACATTTGTGCAGTGCAGTTCCCATGAAAAAGGGAAGGCGCTCATGTCAGTCTGCGAAGTGGGATGTATCGGCTGCCGTCTGTGCGAGAAGAACTGCGAGGCGGGCGCCATCACTGTAAACAATTTCCTGGCCCATATCGATGCGGACAAATGTACGAACTGCGGTTTGTGCGCTGAGAAATGCCCGAGGAAGATCATTATGATGCAGGGGTAAAGTCCGCCGGAGGTATATATTGTCTTCGGACACGCTTTCGCTCGGAAAACAATGCAACGGTCACGTAAGAGCGCAAAGGACGCGCTCTAAGTGCCGGCATTGTTTTAACGGTCCTTAGACAACACATACCTCCGGCTGGGCTTTTCCCTGCCGGTAAGAGTTGGCGAGTTGGGGGAAGGGTGTGCGCCTTTGGCGCTGCCTTCCCCTACGCGTTCAGAAAAAAAGGGAGCGTTCCCGGCTGAACAGATTATCTGTAACAGTCGGAAACGCTCCCTTTTTATTAACAAATTTAACCTTTTTTTTGCGGCTCCAGGGAGGCAGCGCCGCTTGAGGCTCGATCCTGAACTGCCGGATGATCCGACGGGCTGGATAAACCAGAAAACGGCGGAAGACGATCTGAAAACGATTCGGGGAAGTGTCGTGGATGGAACGGGTGACTTTGAAGAAATCCGTAGAAATAATTAGAACTCTGTGAGACGGCGTTAGATCATGCAATGGTGATTGTCTGAGCCGAAGGCGAGTTGTGCCATTGCATGATCTGTATTTAGCCGATTCACAGAGTTCTTAGTATTTCAAGGATTTCGGAACGGAACCCGGGCCGTTCACGGCATTTCTCCGAAAGTGTCTTATAAAATCAAATTCCGCTGTTTTCGGACTATATTCAGTCCGGTTCTTTGCATTAGTTTCCGAGCGAGAGTGTGCCCGCAGATAATGGATGTCCCCGGCGGACGCTATATCCAAACGACAGGGATCTCACTGCGTCAGGGGCAGATCCTCACTGGACAGATGCAGTTCGTAGTCATCTGTGACAAAGACTGCCTCAACTCCGTCCAGATTCCGAATCAGTTCCATCCCTTTTTCCAGTCCCAGTGCGTAGCATGTGGTGCTCAGGGCGTCTCCGTCCACGGAACTGTCGGAGATGATGGTGACCTGATACAGATCATTCTGAACAGGGTATCCTGTAGAGGGGTCAAGAATGTGATGGTAAATGACCCCGTCTTTCTCAAAATAGCGTTCATAGTTTCCGGAAGTCACCACGGATTGATCGTTCACTTCCAGGACAGCGATGGTTGTTCCGTCCGGCTCGAAGGGCTTTTGCAGACCGACGCGGAACGGCGTGCCGTCATAACGATCTCCGACTGCCAGCATATTTCCGCCAAGATTGATCAGGGCGTGTTCCACCCCTTCACTTTCCAGATATTCTTTCAGGCGGTCGGCGATATAGCCTTTTGCGATACCGCCAAGATCGATCTTTGCTTCGGGGTCAGTCAGGGTGACTGTGTTTCCCTCTACTTTGACATTGCGGTAATCGATATGCGTCACAGCCTCCGAGAGAACCTCGGAATCTGGCAGGACTTTTTCCTCATTGTCAGTGAAATTCCACAGTTCGCTGGCAGATGCGATGGTGATGTCAAAATATCCGTCAGAGATATCCCCGTACTCCAGTCCGAGGCGGATCAGTTCCGCTGTTTCGTCCGATACTGTGACCGGTTGTCCTTCCGATGCATTGATCTTTGATATCTCACTGTCCGCAAGGGTGCGGCTGAACAGACTCTCATAGTGATCACAGAGTTCCTCGCAGTGGTCGAGAACTTCTCTTGACGTGCCCCATGCTTCTACAGTAACTACGGTGTCAAAGTACATGCCTGTCATGCTGAGTGATTCGCTCTGCCTAGGCGCTGTACACCCGGAGAGGGACAGAACAGTGGCGACGGCCAGGAGCAGCGGCAGAGCAGTGTTTCGTTTTATTGTCATAGAAATCTCCATTCCGCACCGCATTTGCTGCGGCACAAAAGTAATACTTTTTTGATTCCACGGGCTATTATACCTGTTTTGTCCGGGATGTACAATCGAACGTTTGGTTGCATTCTGGATTCCTCTGTGCTATGATATTGGACGAAAGAGGTAACGGTATGAAGAAAAATGACTGGATCCTTGCCGTGGTCATTGTTGTGATTGCTGCCGTGATCCTGCTGTTCCAGTTCACGAGAGGAAACAGCGGATCAGGAGAAGTGTCTGTCAGCGTGGACGGTGGGGTATTTGGAACATACAGTTTGTTAGAAGATCAGACTGTAGATATAAATGGAACAAACCGCCTCGTCATCGAAAACGGAACAGCCAGGATGGAATGGGCAGACTGCCCGGATCAGATCTGCGTTGAGCACAGAGCGGTATCCCGGGTGGGGGAGAGCATCATCTGCCTCCCCAATCAGGTCGTTGTATCTGTGGTGAGCGGTGAGGAGGCAGAACTGGACGGCGTGGTCCGGTAAGAGGAGAAAAGTTGAAGAACAGAGCGGCTTATTTTGGTGTATTTACAGCGTTGGCGTTGATCCTGAGCTATGTGGAGATACTGATCCCGATCAGTTTTGGTGTTCCGGGAGTGAAACTGGGACTGGCGAATCTTATCATCCTGATCGTGCTTTATAAGACGGACTGGAGGGAGGCACTGCTCCTGTCCGTTGTCAGAATCATGCTGGCCGGATTTATTTTCGGAAATATGTTCAGCATCCTGTACAGTCTGGCAGGAGGAGTGCTGAGCCTTGCTGCGATGGCACTGCTGAAGAGACGGGAGTCTTTCAGCGTGGTTGGAGTGAGCATTGGAGGCGGCGTGAGCCATAACATCGGGCAGCTGCTTGTTGCTATGATCGCTGTGGAGACTTACCAGGTGGGATACTATCTTCCGGTGCTGCTGATCGCGGGAGTCCTGACAGGATTTCTGATCGGAATAATATCAGGAGAAGTGCTGAAACGGATCCGGCAGATCGATCTCGCGATGAAATAAGATCTGTACAGGATATATAGACAAAGAAAAGAGAAAGAGGAAAACAATGATATCATTTATACGAGGGGAACTGGCAGTGGTAGAAGAGGACAAGGCGGTAGTTGACGTGGGAGGCGTGGGATACGGCATCTTCATGTCAGGACAGGCGCTGAGTCTGCTGCCCCAGCCGGGAAACGAAGTGAAGATATATACTTATCTCAATGTGAAGGAAGACGCACTGCAGCTGTTCGGATTTCTGACAAGAGAGGATCTGGAAGTTTTCCGGCTCTTGATCGGAGTGAGCGGGATCGGACCGAAGGGCGGCCTCAACATCCTTTCCTGCCTGTCTCCGGATGAACTGCGTTTTGCGGTTCTGTCGGGCGACGCGAAAGCGATCTCCGCGGCGCCTGGGATCGGGAAAAAGACAGCGGAGAAGCTGATTCTGGAACTGAAGGATAAGATGAAAATTGAGGATGTGCTGGAACATGCAGCCCATGGTGATGAGAACCCCCGTATTGAATCCGCCTCCACGGACAGCGGCATGCAGGCGGAGGCGGTGCAGGCCCTTGTGGCTCTTGGGTACGGCAGCGCGGAGAGCATGCGCGCTGTGAAGAAGACTTCGCCGGAGTGCGGGACTGTGGAAGACATACTGAAAGAGGCACTGAAATATCTTTTCTGATCAACATAAATCGGAAAAGAAATACAGCGGAAGGTGAACATGGTGGGAAAGCGAATCATAACGACGGAAAATCTGGAGGAAGACATCAAGATTGAGGGACAGCTCCGGCCTCAGACTCTGGACGACTATATTGGGCAGGAGAAAGCGAAGAAGACGCTGAAAGTGTACATCGAGGCGGCAAAAGCGAGAGGGGAGGCGCTGGATCACGTGCTCTTTTACGGACCGCCCGGCCTGGGGAAAACGACCCTTGCGGGGATTATCGCAAATGAGATGGGAGTCAATCTGAAGGTGACTTCCGGACCGGCGATCGAAAAGCCCGGTGAGATCGCCGCGATCCTGAACAGTCTTCAGGAGAACGACGTGCTCTTTGTGGATGAGATCCATCGCCTGAACCGTCAGGTGGAAGAAGTGCTCTATCCGGCGATGGAGGATTACGCTATCGATATCATGATCGGAAAAGGGGCCAGCGCCCGCTCGATCCGGCTGAACCTGCCTCAGTTTACGCTGGTGGGGGCAACGACAAGAGTCGGGATGCTGACGGCTCCGCTGAGGGATCGGTTCGGCGTGGTGGACCGGCTTGAATTTTATACCAATGAGGAGCTCAAGACTATTATCCTGCGCTCCGCGAGAGTGCTCGGTGTAGAGATTGAGGAAGAGGGGGCTCTGGAACTCGCCAGAAGGTCCAGAGGGACTCCCCGGCTGGCAAACCGTCTGCTGAAGCGGGTGCGGGATTTCGCTCAGGTAAAGTATGACGGAAGGATCACCCGCCAGGTGGCGGACTATGCGCTGGATCTTCTGGATGTGGACAAGTACGGTCTGGATCACAATGACCGCATGATCCTGCTGACCATGATCGAGAAATTCCAGGGAGGTCCTGTTGGACTGGATACACTTGCGGCGGCCCTGTCGGAGGACGCCGGCACACTCGAGGACGTGTATGAACCTTACCTTCTCCAGAATGGATTTATCCAGAGAACGCCGAGAGGACGTATCGTGACAGAGCGCGCCTACGGACATCTGGGAATACCGTCGCCCCTTTGATCCAGGCTTTGCCAAACTTCACTAAAAAACAGTTGGTTTTTGCTGGTAAATAGTTTATAATAACTTTTAGGAAACACGAGGAGGATGCTATGAGTTCGGCAAAACATTATACGGAAGTATTGATCGGGGGAAAAGTGTACACTCTCAGCGGCTTCGAGGGAGAAGAATATCTGCAGAAAGTATCTTCCTATCTGAACCATAAGATAACAGAGTGTGCAAACAGTGAGGGGTATCGGAAGCAGAGCGCGGATACCCGAAATGTCCTTCTTGCTCTGAATATTGCGGATGACTATTTTAAAGCGAAGAAACAGGGAGACTCCCTTGAAAATGATATTGAGATGAAGGACAAGGAAATGTACGATCTGAAACACGACCTGATCTCCGCGCAGATCAAACTGGAGAATGCGGAGAAAGAGCTGGCGAAGATGAAGGAGGAGAACAACGACCTCCAGATGCAGATTGTAAAGCTGGAAACAGAGATGAAAAACCGGAGAAGGTAAAAGATAGGCTGTCAGAAACGACAGCCTATTTCATTAACAGAACAGAAACGGAAATCAGGAATATGGACAGAGAAAACTTACACAGAAAGATAGAAATCCTTGCGCCGGCAGGATCCTGCGACTGCTTTCGGGCGGCGGTGAATGCCGGCGCGGACGCAGTTTATGCGGGCGGCCCCAGATTCGGCGCCAGGGCATACGCGGACAACTTTTCAGAGGAAGAACTCCTGCGCGCGATCAGGGAGGCTCATCTTCACGGATGCAGATTTTATCTGACAGTGAACACGCTTCTGAAGGAGAATGAGATCACAGAGCTGCACGACTATCTTGCGCCGCTTTATGAGGCAGGGCTTGACGCTGTTATCGTTCAGGACGCGGGCGTATTTGGCTTTGTGAAAAGATATTTTCCTGGGATGGATATCCACGCCAGCACCCAGATGACGATCACCCATGCGCAGGGAGCAAAGTTTCTGGAGGAACAGGGCGCGTCGCGGGTGGTGCCGGCGAGGGAGCTGTCGCTTCAGGAAGTGCGGAAGATACGGGAGGAGACCGGGCTTGAGATCGAGTGCTTCGTGCACGGAGCGCTCTGCTACTGTTATTCGGGACAGTGTCTTCTGAGCAGTATGATCGGCGGGAGGAGCGGAAACCGGGGACAGTGTGCCCAGCCCTGCAGGCTTCCGTATACTGTGGACGGAGAGAAAAGATATTTTCTGAGTCTGAAGGATATCTGTACGCTGGAACTGATTCCGGAGATGATCGGGGCTGGGATCGACTCATTCAAGATCGAAGGAAGGATGAAAAGCCCCGAATATGTTGCCGCTGTCACCTCAATGTACAGAAAATATACAGATCTGTATCAAAAAAATGGAAAAGAAAGATTCCGTGTGTCTCCTGAAGACAGAGAAATGCTGATGGATCTCTATAATCGCGGCGGCTCTCACACCGGATATTATAAGGAACATAACGGACGGGACATGCTCGCTCTGGACAGGCCCAATCACGCCGGAGTTCCTGCGGTGCGCATGACGGGCCGGCAGGGCAGGGAGATCAGAGGGACTGCACTGATAAACCTGAATAAGGGGGATGTTCTCGAAACCGGAGGGGGAAAGAACAATTATACGCTGGGCAAGCCGGTAAAAAAAGGAGAGACTCTTACGTTTCTTGTACAGAAAAACGCGGTATTTTCAAAAGGAACGGTCTTCAGCCGAATCCGGAACGAACAGCTCATCCGGGATATCCGGGATAAATATCTGGGGGAGATGAGACAGGTCAAAGTAAGGGGGATTCTTACCTTATGTGAGGGCGCGCCGGCTTATCTGACAGTCAGCTGCGGGGATGCTGCATTTACAGCAGAGTCGGGCGAGACGGTGCAGGCTGCGCAGAGCCGTCCTCTGACGGAAGAGGAAGCATCAAAGCAGATCCGAAAGACAGGAAATTCGGAATTCTGTTTTGAAGACCTGGACATCGTAATGGGGGAGAATATCTTTCTGCCCGTTCAGCAGTTAAAGTCTCTCAGAAGAACTGCATTTGAAGGACTTAAGGAATCTGTCCTCGATAAGGGAAGGCGGAAGACCGGCATAGAAGAGACGGATGATGCCTGTCAGAATCCTGAAAAAGAAAGAAATCAGGAGCGCACAGATCCGATCCCTTTCTCTGTGCTTGTCTCAACAAAGGAACAGCTCAGGGCGGTCCGGAACTTTCTATCCAGTCATCCTGAAATGGAAATCAGGAACGTGTATCCGGAATGCAGGATGAGCGGAGCATTTTTCAGTGATCCTGAGGTCAGGAACTGCGTTGAGTCAATAAGGGCACTGGGCGTTCAGGTAATGCCGGCCCTTCACCATATTTTCCAGGAGGAAACAGAAGCATTCCTGGAAGAGGAGGAAGAG
>DWUT01000270.1 GCA_019120615.1 Candidatus Mediterraneibacter norfolkensis | reverse complement strand
GTAACTTTTACAATAAAAAATGAAGGTAGTTTTGACACTACCATTAATATCACGGAGGAAAGAAATATGGGACTGATCGAAGAAATTTCTGAATATCTTCAAAAGGGAAGGGCAAAGAATGTAAAAGCTCTTGTAAAGCAGGCTTTGGATGAAAATATGGATCCGAAAGTGATTTTGAATGACGGGCTGCTTTCCGGGATGATGATCATTGGAGCAAAGTTTAAAAATAATGAAGTGTTTGTGCCTGAAGTGTTGGTTGCTGCAAGAGCAATGAATGCGGGGATTACAGTGCTTGAACCAAAGCTGATCGAAGTGGGGAACGAACCGGTGGGAAAGGCCGTGATAGGAACAGTTCAGGGAGATCTTCACGATATTGGGAAAAACTTGGTCGTTATGATGTTGAAAGGGGCAGGATTCGAAATTTTTGATTTGGGTGTAGACGTGGATCCGTCAGCATATATTGACAAGGCAGAAGAGGTAGGAGCAGATGTGATCTGTATGTCAGCACTTCTTACAACAACAATGCCAAAGATGCAGGATTGTATTGATCAGCTGAAAGAAAGAGGACTTAGAGATAAATACATTGTGATGATCGGAGGAGCTCCGGTCAATGGGAGTTTCTGCGAACAGATCGGAGCGGATTATTATACGCCGGATGCAGCCACATGCGCAGAGGTGGCAAAGAAGGTGGTAACAGAGAAAAAAGAGGGATAATCCATCGCGACAGTTTGGATGATGAAAAAGGAGTCGGGGAATGATCAGGAGAACAGAATTTGACATCAGGATATCAGTCAGCAATATCTGTGAACTTATAGATGCAGAGTCGGGAAAGCCGCTCCATGAGGAAGTTATGGCAGAGCTTGAAGATATGCTTCCTCAGGCTTATAAAAAAATCCATCCTGTTGCTTTTCTGGAGTTTGGTACTTTAGATGACTATGAGTTGAAAAAGAATGATGGGTATATAAAAGATGCGTTGTTTGGCATCTGCTCTATTGGAAAAGAGATGGAGGAGTGGTCCGGAAAATTTTTTTCGCAAGGGGACTATCTTCGGGGAATGCTGGCGGATGCCATCGCAGATGATTATCTGTTCCAGATGGATGACGCAGTCAGGAAAGATGCTGTGGCAATGTGTTTTGAACGTGGCAATGGCATTATTGGAAGAGCAGAGGCGCCAAGGGATATTCCTATGAGTATCCAGAAACGTGCTTTTGAAGTGACTGGAGCGGGGGAGATAGGAATCCGGATAAAGAACAGTTTTATGTATGATCCTGTAAAATCCCTCTGTCTGATCTATCTTCTGGATGATGACACGACCCGCTATCATGCCGAGCATGATTGTTCCTTATGTACGAATTCTTCCTGTAAGAGGAGAAAACATGTCAGCGGTTGAAGTAACAGTAAAACAAGATGGAAAAGAGAAAAAAATATGGGCAGAAAAAACTCACACGCTTCTGGAGACACTGCAAAAAGAGGGAATCTTTTTACGGGCTCTATGCGCTGGCAGGGGAACCTGCGGGAAATGCGGCGTACATTTCCTTGAAGCGAGCCCTGCACCGGCAGACAGGGACAGGGCTTTTTTTACCAGGTATCAGCTTGAGGAGGGCTGGCGTCTTGCGTGTTGCACTTTTCCCGAAAAAAATTGCATTATAGAGCTGCCTTCGGATGTGGAGAAAAATTTTGCGGTCCTTTCAGATGATATCGAAGAGACTCGATATATCACAAAAAAAGGTGAACAAGCAAAGCCTAAAGATGAAATGGACGTACGATATGGGATTGCTGTAGACATCGGTACTACCACGCTTGCGATGATGTTAATAAATATGGAAACAAAATCGGCTGTGGATACATTTACGGACATTAACAGGCAGCGTGCATTTGGTGCTGATGTGATCAGCCGGATCGAGGCATCATATTCCGGAAAGAAAAAGGCGCTGAGGAAGTGTATACAGAAACAGCTTTTGAAAGGAATATGTGTATTGACCTGCTCTGGAAAAAGAAGGATAAGCCGAATGGTCATTGCGGGAAATACTACGATGATACATCTTCTGATGGGCTATTCCTGCGAAACATTGGGAAGATATCCGTTTACTCCGGTGAACATTAAGACGATACATACGTCATACAGAAGACTATTTGAAAATATGGTCGAAGGATTGGAAGATTGGGAAATCGTGATCTGTCCGGGAATTTCGACCTATGTAGGAGGAGACATTGTCTCAGGTATATATGAACTTTCTTTGAGTGAAGAGAAGAAACCATGTGTTTTGGTCGATTTAGGAACGAATGGTGAGATGGCGGTTGGATGCAGAAATAAGATATTGTGTGCGTCAACAGCAGCAGGTCCTGCATTTGAAGGTGGGAATATTGTTTGCGGAACGGGAAGCATACCTGGGGCTGTCTGCTCTGTAGAAAGGACGAAGAAAGGAATATCTGTGCAGACTATTGGTGATGCGCCGCCATGTGGAATCTGTGGGACGGGAGTTGTTGAAGCAATCAGCGAACTGAAAGATTGGAATATTATTGACGAAAACGGTTTAATGGAAGAGGCGTATTTTGAAGAAGGCTTCCTTCTTTCTGAAGAAAATGGAGGAATCCGTCTTTTTCAGAAGGATGTCAGAGAATTTCAACTTGCAAAAGCAGCAGTGCGTGCCGGATTTGAAACTCTTCTGCTGAAGTATGGAATCTCCTGGGAAGAGATTGAGCGAATTTACATAGCAGGGGGATTCGGGTATAGTATGAATATCCGAAAGGCAGTAAATATTGGACTATTTCCAGAGGGAAGCGAGGATAAAGTTATAGCGGCAGGGAATACAAGCTTGAGAGGAGCAGCCAGATGCCTTCTTGACTATAATGGTGTGGAGAAGATGGAAAGTATTGTTGACCAAGCGGAGGAAATACAATTATCTGGCGATCAAAATTTTCAGGAGTATTATATGGAATATATAGGTTTTTCTTGATGCTTTTTAGAATTGCGATGATTGCAACAGAGTGCGGAGAAAAATTTGTAACGGCATATTAAAAAAGATCAAGAAAGCGTGATTGACAAAGTTAAAAATACACACTATAATGTATTTAAATTTTTAACAAAAATGCAGTGACAGGGAGGAGTACATGATCTTCCGATGCGCAGAGAGGAGACGGACGGTGTAAGTCTCCGTGACGGGATCCTGGAAGTAGCCCTCGAGCAGTGGACCGAACGACGGAAAGAGCAGTCTGTTCCGCAGGAAAAAGACGGGCAGAGAAAGCAGAAGATGAGATGATCCGTTTCAGTAGGCTCCAACGTTTTTCCCGCGTTACAGGGAAGCGGTATCGGATAAAGCGGACGTGCTTTTATGGAAAGCATGAGAAAAAGCGGACTCCTGTACCGGCAGAGTGCAGAGAGATTTCTCTGAATTTAGGTGGTAACACGGATTAAGATTCGCCCTAAGCATATGATGTGCTTAGGGTTTTCTTTTCGACGTGAAAAGTTAAAAGGAGGTAGTAAATTGAGACAGATCACGGGAAACAAATTACTGGTAAGAGCATTGAAAGAAGAGGGAGTGGACACACTCTTCGGCTATCCGGGAGCGTGCACGATCGATATCAGCGATGAGCTGTATAAACAGGATGATATTAAAGTGATCCTTCCAAGGCATGAACAGGCTCTGGTCCATGAAGCGGACGCCTATGCCAGGACCACGGGAAAAGTGGGCGTGTGCCTGGTGACGAGCGGCCCGGGGGCGACAAACCTGGTGACCGGACTTGCCACGGCAAACTACGACAGTGTGCCGCTTGTCTGTTTTACCGGGCAGGTGGCAAGACATCTGATCGGAAACGACGCGTTCCAGGAGGTTGACATTGTAGGGATCACAAGGAGCATTACGAAATACGGCGTGACGGTCCGCAGACGGGAGGATCTGGGGCGGATTATTAAGGAAGCCTTCTATATCGCCAGGACAGGAAAACCCGGGCCTGTGCTCATCGACCTTCCGAAGGATGTGATGGGAGAACTGGGAAGTCCGGAATATCCGAAGACCGTAAATATCCGGGGATATAAACCGAACACGAGCGTTCATATGGGACAGCTCAAACGTGCCATCAAGATGCTGAAAAAGGCGGAGAGACCGCTGTTCCTTGCGGGAGGAGGCGTCAATATCGCAAGGGCGAACGAAGTCTTTACCGAGGTGGTCAACAAGACAAACGTTCCTGTCGTCACAACGATCATGGGGCGGGGAGCCATCCCGACCAATCATCCGCTCTTTATCGGCAATCTGGGAATGCACGGGGCATATGCAGCCAATATGGCGGTCAGCGAGTGCGATCTTCTGTTTTCCATCGGAACAAGGTTTAACGACCGTATTACGGGAAAACTCCATGCGTTTGCGCCGAAAGCTCAGATCGTCCATATCGATATCGATACAGCCTCCATCTCCAGAAATATCCAGGTGCATGTTCCCATTGTGGCGGACGCTCTGGAGGCGATCACAAAGATGAATGAGTATGTGGAGCCCTGTGAGACGGAAGCATGGAGAAAACAGATCAGCGGGTGGAAGGAAGAGCATCCTCTTACGATGAAAAAACGGGCCCAGATGGGACCGAAAGATATCATAGATGAGATGAACCGACAGTTTGATGATGCGATCATTGCGGCGGATGTGGGACAGCACCAGATGTTTGTTGCCCAGTATACGGAGATCACAGAGAAGAAACAGCTCATCATGTCCGGCGGTCTCGGAACCATGGGATACGGATTCCCGGCGGCTATAGGGGCGCAGATCGGCAATCCGGACAAGACGGTCATCGCAGTGTGCGGAGACGGCGGTATGCAGATGAATATCCAGGAGTTCGCAACGGCGGTTCTGGAAGAACTTCCGCTGATCCTCTGTGTGTTCAACAATGAGTATCTGGGAATGGTGCGCCAGTGGCAGAAGCTGTTCTACGGAAAACGCTACGGTATGACGAATCTCCGTTCCGGAGCGCTTTACAGGAGAACACATGGCGAGGAGATGCCGGAATATACGCCGGATTTCGTCAAACTTGCCGAGAGCTACGGGGCTGTCGGGCTTCGTGTGACGAAAAGAGAAGAGATCGCTCCGGCATTTGAAGAGGCGAAGAAGAACCGCAGCAGAAAGGTTCCCACTCTGATCGAGTTCATCATTGATCCGGAGGAACTGGTCTATCCGATGGTGAAACCGGACGGAACTCTGGAAGATATGATCATGGACTGCTAGGAAAAAAGGAGGAAAAGCAGATGGATAATAATATGAAAAAGAGATGGATCTCCCTCTACGTGGAAAACCAGGTCGGTGTGCTCTCTAAGATTTCCGGGCTTTTTTCCGGTAAATCCTACAACCTGGACAGTCTGACCGTGGGGACGACAGAGGATCCGACGGTATCAAGGATGACCATCGCGACAGTGAGCGATGACGAGACGTTTGAACAGATCAAGAAACAGCTTAACCGTATGGTAGAAGTGATCAAGGTCATTGACTTTACGGATATCTTTGTCCGGATGAAAGAGATCCTCTATGTCAAAGTGTTTAAGTGCACTCCGGAGGACAAAGTAGAAGTATTCCAGATCGCGGAGACGTTCAAGGCAAAAGTCATTGACTACGGCAGGGACAGCGTGCTGGTAGAATTCGTACAGACAGCGACCAAGAATGACGCGGTGGTAAAGCTGATGAAAGAAGAATTTAAGACCATTGAGGTTGTGAGAGGCGGAAGTGTCGGCATCGAGTCCATCAGTATGATGGAGAGATAACAGCCGGTACGGCACGGGAAGGGTCCAGAGACAGGACGGCAGGAAAACAGCAGAGTCAGACGCAGAAAGAGTGCGTTTCCGGGGAATCTGAGTGAACCGGAAACCGCACTCTTTTTAATTTGACAGGGAACTCCGTCTCCTGTCAAACAAAACGCTCCGCGGGATGCGCGCTCGCGCGAAGTGGAAATTTGTCGCTAAAGCGACCGCGCTCGGCGCGAGAGTTCCGCTTGCGGAACTCTTTGTTTTGGTCATGCTCCGAAGGTCTGGCTCAGCAGTTCAACAGATGTGCGGATCTCCTGGCTGTCTGTCCGAAGGATCTTGTAGTCGCTGTCTTCGGAGAGACCGAGCCCGATGCCTTCTTTCCGGAAGATCATAGCACTTTCCAGTTCCACCTTTCCGGACATGTGATAAGAAGAAATTCCTGTATAGGGAATCAGTTTCCTGATCGGCTCCGGCCCGATCCCGGATGCGGCAAGGATCTCAATACGGCCCCGGCTCTTTTTCTGAAGCTCCTTTAAAAGATCGCGTCCCTCCCAGGCTGTGGGAGCCTGACCGCTGGTCAGGATGGTGTCAAACCCAAGATCCACTGCCTGCTCAAGAGCGAGAAACGGATCCGCACATACATCGAAAGCACGGTGAAGGGCAATCTCCATTGAGCCTGCCTCCTGTTTCAGCTTTGAGAGCTGGTCTGTGTTCAGTGATCCGTCCGGATTCAGGATTCCGACGACAACACCGTCTGCCCCTTCCTCCCGGAACATGGACACCTCTTCTCTGAGTTCTTCGAACTCATAATCGTCATAGCAGTAATCCCCGTATCTGGGGCGGAGCAGAACTCTTATTTTCAGCCCGGTATGTCGTCTGATCTGACGGAACAGCGGCAGAGACGGGGATACGCCTCCGATTACAAGATCACTGCAGAGTTCTACCCGGCTGGCGCCGCCTTTCTCCGCCGCCAAAGCGGACCGGACACTGTCCACGCATGCTTCAAGAATATACTTTGACATGATGTTTACCTCCTCAATCATTACCAGATGCTGTAAAGTATAGCACAGATAAATGGAATGCAAAAGAAAATAAGCGGAAAATAATGTCGGTTTTTCTGTTATATTCAGGATTGCTTTGACAGCGAAAGAGAGAGGTATTATGATGGAAATACAACAGAAAGAAAGGAGCGCGGTTTGGGGCGGGCAAAGAGTGCCTGATACCGCAGAAAAAGAAATGAAAGTATTAAAAAACAGAACGATCTATACGGGGACAGGTGTGATCGAAGACGGGTATGTACGCTATGGAAAGAGGCTCTCTGAAGTGGGAGAGATGAGAAATTACATCCCCCGGGAAGAGGACGAGATCATTGAGAGAGAAGGAAGATTTGTGATCCCGGGATTTATTGATGTTCACAGCCACGGGGGATATGGCTATGACAGCATGGACGCGTCTCCGGAGGAGATTGACCGGATGGTGCGCCTTATGGCAGCGAGAGAGGGAATCACTTCCTATTTCTGTACTACAATGACACAGACTTATGACAATATCGAGAAAGCGATGGTAAATATCAAGAAGGCTGCAGAGAAAAATCCGGTGATCCAGGGGATACATCTGGAAGGCCCGTTTATCTCTGTAAATTATAAGGGGGCGCAGGATGCATCCTATATCAAGACGCCGGATGAAAAAACGCTTGCCCGCTGGAATGAACTGAGTGGAAACCGGATCCGGATCGTGACCTATGCGCCGGAGGAAGCCTCAGAAGAGTTTGAAAACTGGTGCCTGTCCAACCGGGTTACCTTAAGCGCCGGACACTCAAATGCCACATACGACGAACTTTGTGCATCCAGAGCGCGCCATGTGACTCATCTGTACAATGCCCAGAGAGGACTGAACCACAGGGAACCGGGAGTGACCGGATACGGACTTCTCACGGACGGGGTGAATGCGGAACTGATCTGCGACGGAATCCATATCCGTCCTCAGATGATCGCTCTGGCACATAAAGTGAAAGGCAGTGACGGGATTGAACTGATCACGGATTCCATGCGTGCCAAGGGAATGCCGGAAGGAAAGAGTGAACTGGGAGGACAGACTGTCTATGTAAAAGACGGCACGGCCCGCCTGGAGGACGGCACCATCGCCGGCAGTGTACTGACATATATCAATGCGTTCCGCAACGTGATGAAGTTTACCGGTGTGGGAATGGAAGATGCGGTAAAGATGAGTTCGGGAAACCAGGCGAAGGAGTTCGGCCTTACCCAGAAAGGGGAGATCAAAGCAGGACGAGACGCGGATTTCGTGCTCCTGGACGAAGCGTATGAACTGAAGGGAACGATCAGCATGGGAGAGATCGTGACTGAAGACTGAGAGCGTTCGGAACTTCTGACAGATCTATGACAGAGAGGACGGTCAGAAAATCTTCCTGAATCCAGAATGTATCTGATCTGAAAACAGAAAAG
>DWUT01000269.1 GCA_019120615.1 Candidatus Mediterraneibacter norfolkensis | reverse complement strand
TGTGCCTTGCACTAGCCGTCGCGCCAGCGACTTGGTACAATAATGATAGTTGTCTGAACGTCTCCGGTCCATCTTGCGGATCTTCTGGCGGGCGTCTTCTTCGGACAGGTTTTCGGTTTTCATGATCCGTTTTACACGGTAATCTTCCGGCGCGTGGAGATAGACTTTCAGACAGTTTTCCCGGTTACGGAGAAAATAATCCGCGCAGCGTCCAAGAATGACGCAGTTTCCTTTATCCGCCAGCTCGCGGATCACCTTTCCTTCTGATTCAAAAATGGCGTCCCTGGGCGCTTCCTGGGTATCTGAATAGATATACATCTGGCTTACCAGGTCATAGAGAAGACTGTTGGTCATATTTTCTTCCCGGTCTTTGATGAATTGGGGAGTATATCCGGTGGAACCCGCCGTCATCTGGATGATTTCGTTGTCATAGAAAGCAAAACCGAGCTTTTCGGCAAGTGCCTTCCCGATATCATGTCCGCCGCTTCCGTACTGGCGCCCGATGACAATGACAGTGGCCTGTCCGGAATCCGAGCTTTCATCAAGGATCTGTGCGGTCTGGTTCAGTACGCTTTCAGAGGCGCCGAAGAGCAGAGATGGCAGGAAGGAAAGCCAGCGTCCGAAGAGACGGGCAATGAATCCTACCAGCAGCGCCGCGATGATCGTTCCCTCTCTGACTCCGTCAAGACGATGGGCAAAGATCAGGGAAAGGACAGCGGCAATGACGGTCAGCGACACGTCAAAGGCAACTTTCGTCGAACCGAACTCTGTCTTCCATGTAGAGGAGACGGCGCGGACAAAAGATTCACCCGGAAGCATGGCTACATTTGCAAGAACTTCCGTGTACACGCCGAATCCCAGGATCAGACATCCGATCAGGAGATAGACTACAGAGGAGATATAACTCTGCGGATCAACGAAAAAGAGCAGCATCATGGTCAGATCGATGAAATATCCGAACAGGATGGAAATAGGGATCTGGAGCAGGTGCTCCGCTTTAAAATTCCTGCGCAGGATGATGAGCTGGATCAGGATCAGCAGAAGGCTGAAGGCGATCGTGAACTGCCCCAGCGTAAACGGAAAATTCAGACTGAGCACATAGGGGATCGATGAGATCGGGGACGTCCCCAGATTCGCCTTTGTGATCAGGCTGACTCCCAGCGAGTTGATAAAAAGTCCAATGAGAAATATAATGTAGCGTTTCAGTTTTTCCATATTTTATCAGTCCTCCCTCGTAATAACAGACGGAGCGCAAAGCGGACCGTCCGTTGGAATTGTTTGTGCGATAAGCCCTGCAAGCGGCTGCCGTGCTTGCACGAGCAGACATTTGCAGGGCAACGGACAGCGAACGGCTTTGCCGTGAGCTGCCCGTGGTATCGCGAGGATAGAGGAAGGGAATCTTCCCCTATCCTGTTGTGAGAATAAATTTTTACATATACCTGACAAATGCGTCAGGATAAAGTGTTTTCGTAGATCCGGAGAAACACATTCATAAAGGCTTCCCGTTCCGATTCGGAAATTCCGCGGAAGGCCTTCTCTTCCATTTCCGAAAAGGTTTCTGTTACCAGCGCAAGCTGTTTCTTCCCCTTCTCTGTCAGAAAAACATAGAGACTGCGGCGGTTTCCGTTCAGCATCCGGCGTTCTACAAGACCGGAATCCTCCATGCGGTTCAGGAGAGTGGTGAGAGTACCCGGCTCAATGTGGCATCCCCGTGCGATGTCTTTCTGCCCGGCCCCGTCGTGATCCTTCAGGTAGTCCAGAACTTTCGGCTGTCCTATGGTCAGGCCGGAGTCTTTGAGCCTGTTCAGAAGTTCTTTCTGGAACATGGAATGTTCCGACATGATCAGATAGTGAAATGTTGGGGACATGATATCGCTCCTTTCGGATATGCGGCAGCTGTGCGGTTATGCACATTTTGCTCAGTTTACAGGATTTTCGGATCAAATAAAAAGTTTGAATTGAAATAATTTGAATTCAAACAAAAGATATTATAGTGTTCAGATTGTGGATTGTCAAGAGACGGATGAACTGTGACTCATATTCTTAAATTTTGTGAAATTCAATGACAGGGGAAAACATATCTGGCATAATTGGAGCAGGAGGATGAGGTTCCCGGCAATGATCGAAATATACGGAAAGAAGGTGGATTTTTTGGATATGAAAAGACTGGATCCGATCGTGGAAATGTTGAAAGAAGGAGAGGGAAAGCCTGCGCCTCATTTTGAAGTGCGGATAATGAAGGAAACGGAGTACCCGGCCCTGAAAGACTTTCTTTATGAGGCAATCTTTGTCCCTGAAGGAGAAGAAGCGCCGGAACGGTCGGTCCTTGAGCAGCCGGAACTTCAGGTTTATATTTCTGACTTTGGGGAAAATGAAAGCGACTGTGCCGTGTCAGCGACAGTGGATGGAAAGATCATTGGCGCTGCATGGTCGAGGATCATGAACGACTATGGACATATAGACGATGAGACACCCTCCCTTGCCATTGCTGTGTATAAGGACTACCGGGGAAAAGGGATCGGAAAGGAGCTGCTTTCGTTTCTTTTGTCCTGTATGAAGGAGAAGGGATATAAACAGGTCTCTCTGTCGGTACAGAAACAAAATCCAGCCGTAAGATTATACAAGAAGACAGGATTTATAACAGTGAAGGAAACGGACGAGGAGTATATCATGGTAAATAACCTTATCATGTGCTAGCTTCGCTATGGAGATCGGGCAGCAGTAATCAGCGTGAAATGCAGGGAACAGTGTTTAACACCAATCCCGGCATTTCACGGTATATGCTTTTTGAGATGGCAGGAGAAACACAGATCAGATTCCGTATTCTTTATAAAGCGCCTCCCTGTATTCCGGGTCTGTGGCAATCTTCAGAATAAGATCGTTTTTGTGCTCTTTATTGAGTATCAGGATCAGTCTGCTATAACGTTCAGACGCATTTTTTTCACCGATACGTTCGCCTTCTTCCCGTCCTTTCTCTATTGCATCATCCCATATCATCTGTCCGAGTTTTGTCATCGCGATCGCCTCCTTTATTGATTTCAGATCGTTGTCATCCAGAAATTTTACTGCGAACACATACAGAATTGCTTCCATCTTCTGGATATCTGCTTTGGGAAAATCTATCTCTGCGTTTTTCAATATCTGTATGCATTTCAGGATACGTTCCGTCTGCCCGGTGTCTCCGCTCATGAGTGGGGAGAACAGCAGGGGGATAATATCTTCTCTGCTCAACTCTCTGTGTGGATCTGAGGTTATTTTTTCAAGGAGCTTATCGGCATCGTCGTCTTTCAAACGCACTCACGGAACCGTTTGAGATCTTCTTTGGAAATGGAATCGCTTTCAAACTCAAAATGATAATACATTCCGTTTTCCATTTCATAGAGAAAATCCTCGTACATATGCCTGGTTTCCAGATTGACAATTTCTGTGGGAGCCGCCCGGAGCGCTTTTTCACGGATCCCCAGCCAGTGGATGAGTTCGTCTCCGAAATAAGCAGCGGCAGATTTGAGCGCCAGGTCCTCGCAATGAGCGGGACCGCTTTGTCTTTTGTTGTCGTCCTGCAAGATGACCTCCGTTTCCAGCGGCACAGGAACTGTCTCCATATCTTTATAATAGCATATTAGCCAGCAGACTGCTTTTTATTTCTGTATTTTTTGAACTGTTACAATGTTTACGGTACTAAAATTTGAAAGTTCCTTTTAATGTGCTCATTGGATATCTGTCCGAACCGGACGTGGATAGTCAGATGAGTAAGCTTCGGATGAAGAACATCCGAAATACGAAATGAAAATGGAACAAAGAGATATGGCGGCAGCACTGTGTAAAACTGCTGGCTTTGGAAATTATGATAGCATGGAGAAAAAAAAGAGGGCAAGCAACTTTTTGATGCATGATCTCATTGAAGGAAATGAACCGCGTTGATATAATGAGGATGAGCGCTGCAGATATAAAGGAGAGGATGAATGAGACGAACGATTTTATATATTGCGATGAGTCTGGACGGATATATTGCAGATAAGTTTGGACAGGTGGATTGGCTGGGAGGGCAGGATCCTGCGGATGAGAATGAGGGGACTTATCCGGAATTTATACAAATGGTCGATACGGTCATCATGGGGTGGAAGACCTATCATCAGGTAGCGACTGAACTTTCTCCGAATGAATGGGTCTACAGCAATCTTACAACATATGTGATCACACACCATGAGAAGGAGCCGGACGAGAAGATAAGATTTGTTCAGGACTCTCCTGCAAGCCTGATCCGGAATCTGAAAAGCAGTGAAGGCAGAGATATCTGGATCTGCGGAGGAGCAGAGATCGTGTGCCAGCTCATGCGGGATGATCTGATCGACAGGTTCTATATCTCGGTCATTCCGGTCATACTGGGAGACGGGATCCGGCTCTTCGAAAAAACGGAGAAAAGACTGGAATTGAAACTGTTGGAAATCAGAAGCTGGAATGGGATAACGGAATTGCGCTATGAGAGGCAAACGGGTATATAAGAAATACCGGGAGAATTCGGAAAGTGCACTTTGTGAAAAACAGATTATAAAATGAACATAACGGAGGGATAAAATGGATTTTAGTAAATTTGCATGGACAAGGGAACCGGAAAGCTGGAAGGTAAATAAAGACGACACAGTGGAGATTGTTACAAAACCACACACAGATCTGTGGCAGAGGACATATTATCATTTCAGGAATGACAACGCTCCTGTGTTCCAGATGGAGACAGAGGAGAAATATTTCAGTTTTATCGTCAGGACAGATTTTCAGGAAAGCCACCACAGATTCGATCAGTGCGGGATCGTTATGTATCTGGACAGCGAGAACTGGCTGAAGGGCTCTGTTGAATATGAGAATGAGGAGTATCAGCATCTGGGAAGTGTAGTGACAAATGAGGGATACTCTGACTGGGCTACAACGGTGATCGATGCGTCGGTAAAATCAATGTGGTACCGCTTCAGCAGAAGAGAGGATGACTACTGCATTGAATGCTCTTCGGACGGAATTCATTTTCAGCAGATGAGGATCTGCCATATGCATAAGGGCGGCGGAACGATACGATTTGGCATCTATGCCTGCTCGCCGGAGGACTCGTCCTTTAAAGCGGTGTTTTCTGATATGAAGCTGACGGAGTGCCAGTGGAAGGCGCATGACGGGCAGCAGCCGGATGAAGATTGAAAGAGTTATGGCAGGAAAATCAAGGAAAAGGAGACAGACCTATGATCATTGAAGGAAATCAGAAAGAACTTGACGCAATGAAAGAGTTTCATAAAGGAAACCGTCAGGAGGGACTGCGGCTGCAGGAGGAATTTGCTTCGGAGTTCCGGGAGGAATACAAAGATAAGGACCATTGCCCGTGCAGGAAAGCCTGCCGCTATCACGGCAACTGCAAGGAATGTGTGGCAATCCACAGGGCGCATCAGGAACATGTTCCGAATTGTATGAGACCGATGCTCAACAGGAAGATACGGATGTTATCCGAGCTGACAGAGCATTCTATCGCCAGCGAAATCGAACCTCCGAAAGAGGTGTTGAGAAAAGAGTTCCAGTAGAAAAAATAGATGCTGAGACATATTGTAAGGAGGGCTGAATTCATGAAAAGAGTATTATTGGTATCGATGATGCATAATGTAACAGAGCTTTTCAGAGAGATCGAGCCGGACTTAAAAGGAAAAACCGTGACCTATATCCCCACGGCGGCGATCGCGGAGAAAATCGAGGGTATGGCGGAAGAAGAAACAAGGATGCTGGAAGCACTGGGGCTGGTGGATTTCTATCTGGTGCCGCATCTGGGGCATCCGGAGATGGGATCTGGGGCGGAGGCGATCGTTGAAAAATATTCGTCAGAACTGGAGTTGAAGGTGATAGACGACTACCAGGCAATACTGGTCGAGGACGATGAGGTGAGCATACTGCCAAAGTGATACATATGGACAACTCAGAAAAAGAGAAGTTTCAAAGAGATACTTTCGGGAAAAGGTTCAAAGGAAAGACGGGGAATGGAGATCAGAAAAATAGAAACAGATAAAAAGGAATATCTTTCCCTGCTCCTTCTTGCCGATGAACAGGAAGATATGATCGACCGGTATCTGGAGCGGGGCGACATGTATGTTCTGGATGACGGCGGTGTGAGAGCGGAGTGCGTTGTGACAGATGAGGGAAACGGGATACTGGAACTCAAAAATTTGGCGGTACGTCCTGACAGTCAGGGGAAAGGGTATGGAAGACAGATGATCCGGTTTGTGGCGGATACTTACAGGAACCGTTTTTGCATTTTGCAGGTGGGAACAGGAGACAGCCCGGCGACGATTCCGTTTTATGAGAAGTATGGTTTCCGCAGATCCCATGTTGTCAGGAATTTTTTTACAGAGCACTATGACCATCCGATCTATGAGGGCGGAAAGAGACTTGTAGATATGGTGTATCTGAAAATGGAACTGGACAGGTGAAAGGGAGAAGAGCGGAAGAAGCATCTGGCGAGCTTCGAAGGACATATTTCGCTTTACCGACACCGGATCAGGTGCTAAGATAGAAAAGAAATAACAAAGATAAAAACGCAACGCATGTCCCTGAGGATGTGCCAGAGCCGGTAGGTAGCCCGGCCGTCTCATTTCAGATGAGGTAAGTAACCTGCCCTCCGGGTTGTCCATTCTTTGTTCATAACAAAAAGAAGGGTTTCGTTATGGACAAAGTAACAGGAAAACTAACGGTATTTTTCGAGGAGCCGTTCTGGATCGGCGTGTTTGAACACGTGGAGGGCAGAAAACTTTCTGTCTGCAAAGTCACCTTCGGCGCAGAACCGAAAGAGTATGAGATACAGGCATATATCCAGAAAAATTACTATGGTTTGAAATTTAGTCCGGCTGTTGAGGTGAGCATAAAGAAGCAGGCCTCGAATCCTAAGAAAGTCCAGCGAGAAGCAAGAAAGCAGACGTTAGTGTCGGGAATCGGCACGAAGTCACAGCAGGCAATCCAACTGCAGCGGGAAGAGATGAAAATGCAGCGCAGGGAGAAGAACAGAGAGGAAAAAAAGGCTGAGTTTCAGAGAAGATTCGAACTGAAACAGCAGAAACGAAAGCGGAAACACAGGGGCAGATAATGCCCCTTGTTTC
>DWUT01000268.1 GCA_019120615.1 Candidatus Mediterraneibacter norfolkensis | reverse complement strand
AACATTTCCATCGGAAAGGACCGACTCGATATAGATCGGATCCTCCTTGTTGTTCCGGAACTTCAGGTCCTTCACATCATCAGCGATGGCAGCGTCCATAGAAGGCTCCACATAGGATACCAGCATGGAATGGGCATACCGTTCCGTGATCTCAACCTCCGAGAGGAGCAGCGCATTGTACAGGGTCGTGGACACCTGACAGATCCCGCCGCCCATGGAATCCACCACCTCCCCGTTCTCAAAGGAGGCTGCCATTGCATAGCCGTTTTCTTCTGTATAGGGCTCCATCAGCGCGTTCACTGAAACTTCCTCCCCCGGCTGGACCAGTGTTCCGCCCACATGCTGCGCTCCGGACTCAACATTCATAGTCCGTCCTTCATCGCCGTCTCCGTAATAGGTGCTGTATGATCCCAGGACATCGGTGATCCCGCTCAGATCTTCTGAGACGATCTGAGCATCCTCATAGCTCACTTCCGCCTTTACGGTGCCGCCCTTTTTATCCCAGTCTCCGCCGATCAGTTCATTGATGGAAGCCACAGTCTTCTTCAGATCCAGCACTTCTCCGGGCTCATCTTCGATCAGCTGTGTCTTTCCCTCCGCCTGTGTCAGACGTGCATTGACCGGCTTCTTCAACTGGCTTCCCAGGCAGGCATTCAGCCCATCTTCCGCCGATTTTTCCGTCACCTGGTATTCAATCTGAAATACCTTGCTGTTGGTTCCCGCCTCGGAACTTTTCAGTATCTTATAATTTTCAACAGAGTTTCCTTTTTTCCCGTAATCCGCCGCTTCCTGAACAATACTGTCCAGATCCTTCACAGAGAGTCCCAGGTCTCCCAATGTCACTGTTCCCTGTCTGCCGTCATCAAGAGAAAGAACCAGCTCCACCCCTGCATAAGCCTGCGCCGCGCTCTCAACTGCGCTTTTTGCTTTCTCTGCTGTCATGCCGGAGACATCTGTCTCCCCGATGGAGACACCGTCAATGATGATATCCTGATCGTAACTGCCTATGGTCCTCAGGATCATGATCTGAACTGCAAATATAACCGCCAGCGAACAGACCAGAAGAATCGCCACTCCTGCCAGTGTCCTCTTCTGCGCATCTTTTCGGGTCTGTTTTCTTCTTTTTCTTTCTGCCAAAATCCACCCGCTCCCAACCTGTCAGGATCCGCCTCCGGAACTTTCCTCTCTGCTCCGGTCCGTTTTCCCTGCACTTCTGTCATACTGCTACATAAGATACGGTATCACCATCGTAGCGACCATCGCCACGATCACGACCATAATGATAATAGATATGATCCTTCTTATTTTTTTATCATAGAAATTCATGAATCTCCGCCCTTCCTTTTTCTGTCTGCTCATACACCTGCATCCTGCCATCCGGTGATATCCAGTACCTGTGCATCCCCGTTCAGAGGATCTCTGTGCCTGTAGTCAAAGAGGAGAAGCCTGCCGCGGAACCGTTCCAGATGGGTCATCTTGCGCATCTGTCTGCCGTCATATCCGTCGTACTCCCGGAGATACGCATGTTCCTGCGCTTCCCTCCTGTAAAAAGCCGCCGCTTCCTCTTTGCTCACCTTATCTTCTCCCAGAAATTCCGGACGGTTTCTCACATTATCTCTCAAATACAGGTCCAATGTCAACCACCCCTGATATTCTTCCGGATTTTTCACACCGCTCCCGCTGATGAAACGGTACAGGATCTCGTATCTGGCGATCCGTGAGTGGCTCACGCCGAACAGACCTCCGGACTCATACCAGGACGCCAGAGCCTCATACATGGCGAAAGGCGAAGAGAATTCCTTTTCCAGCTCCCGCATTGTATTCGAAAACTGAGCACTGTTGTAATATACCTCCACCATCTCCTCCACTTTCTTGAGGCGGATGATCTCCCCGTAGGAAAGCCACCTGGTAGACAGTACTTCATACGGAGGCCTGTCCTGATTAAAAAGTTCATACTCGCCTGTTTTTTCCTGCATCAGAGATCCTTTGAGCACCTTCAGGAATCCCAGTTGGAGCTGTTCCGGGCGCATACTGTACACCTCGTTGAAAGAAACTGAAAAACTGGCGTAATCCTCATAGGGAAGCCCTGCAATCAGATCCAGATGCTGATGGACGTTCTTCTTCTCTTTGATCCGGCTGACATTCTGCCTGACTTTTTCAATATCCATATTCCTGCGTATCTCACGGATCGTCCGCTCATTGACAGACTGCACACCGATCTCAAGCTGGATCAGCCCGGGACGCATGCTCCGGATCAGACGGATCTCCTCCTCATTCAGAAGATCCGCCGCAACCTCAAAATGGAAATTTGTCCTGCCTTTGTCATGCTCTGCAATATAGGTCCAGACCTCCATCGCATGAGCATGGCGGCAGTTGAACGTGCGGTCCACAAATTTTACCTGAGGCACCTCATGATCGATAAAAAACTGCAGTTCCCGCTTCACCAATTCCATATCCCGGAACCGGAGGGATTTATCAATGGAGGACAGACAATAGCTGCATGAAAACGGACATCCTCGGCTGGACTCATAGTAGATGATGCGGTTTTTAAACCGGTCCATATTTTCGTACACAAAAGGCACCTTGCTCAGATCCAGGACCTCCCGCGGTTCATTCACCGTCACTCCTCCTGACAGATTTCTGTAAGCAATGCCTTTGATATCCGCCAGTTCTTTTCCCTGTCCGTTTCCGGTTTTCTGTCCGTGGAAATACTCTGTCAGTTCCAGAAAAGTCTCCTCTCCCTCCCCGCACATGATGCCTTCCGTCATCGGATATTCTCCCAGCATTTCCGCCGCATTGTATGAAACCTCAGGACCTCCCAGCCAGAGACTCGTATTCGGCAGGACTTTCGGCAGTTCCTCCAGAAGCATTTTCACATAAGTAATGTTCCACAGATAGCAGGAAAAGCAGATCACATCCGGCTGCTCTTCATAGAGATCCATCAGGATCTCGTCCACTGTCTGGTTGATCGTATATTCTCTAATCCGTATCTCGTCCGCATAACGCCGGGCGTATGCCTGGAGGCTGTATACTGCGAGATTGGAATGAATGTATTTCGCATTGATCGCTGTAAGCAGGATCTTCATCGTCTGAGTGCCTCCTTTATTCTGTCGTTATCCCATCTTTATTCTGCTGTTGTTCCGGCCCTTTCTTTTTTCCAGTATCGCTCCATCTGTTTCTTGTCCAGGCTCTCCACGAACCGCTTTTTAAACACAAGAAATTCCTCCAGATCCATCAGAATATGATAGAGCACGGCTCTTCCTTCAAATTCTTCCCTTGTTGCCGGGAGGGGTTCTTCTTTCATTTCCGCAAACATTTCCTCCAGCTTCCGGATCTGCGCCTCCGGCGAATTAGTCTCCACCACATAAGGCGCCATGTACACGATATAGTCCGAGACGATCTTCGCCTGGCGGGGCATGCTGCGTATCTTTTTGATCTCGTAGTGCAGATTGTGAAGAACACCGAACTGTCTCAGCCTCATCTCAAAATAATCGATATAGTACCCGGGATGCGACTGGAATGTATTGTCCTGATATTCGCAGGCGTCCCGCACGAACTCCTCGATCTCTCCTTCCAGCCGGCAGACATCGTCCCACACACTGCCCTGCATCTCTCTGCCGGTAAGGTATTCCGCCAGTTCACCCAGCACCTTCTGAAGCTGCTGTTCTGTGTACCGCATTCCGTTGATCAGGCCGTTTTTCTGATGTCTGTAATCGTAGAACAGGTTCAGGACCACGGCGATGGAAATCCCGATCAGCACCAGAAGGAACTCGTTAAAAATAAATCCAAACCCGAAATCTTCCGTCATCAGGAAATGCGTTCCGATTACGGAGTTTACCGATATGGTCGCCTGCCATCCCAGCAAATGGCAGACACCGATGAGAAGTAATACAAAGATCCCGTATGCCACCCATCCGCTTTCCATCACACCGATCGTTATTCCCGCCAGTACCACGGTGACCCCAAATGTGATCAGGCGGTACAGGGAGAGTTTCAGAGTCTCCCACTTCGTGGTAACCAGAGTGAGCAAAGTGATGCTTCCCGCCGAAACCGCATACTGAAGCCCGAGAGACTGGGCGAGCCAGATGGCCGCGCTGCTCCCCACAGCAATCTTCATCGCCTGCAGCAGAAGTTTTTTCCATTCCTTTTTCTTTTTTCTCTTCACTTTGGTCTCCCCTTTTCCCTATGTATAAACTGAAAACCTTTTCTTATTGTAAATTAGAACCGGCTTTTCTGACAAGGGTATTTAAAAAACATTCCCCATCCATTGACATTTCCATAAAAACCATGTAAAATTAAGACTCGTGCAGCCGGGGTGTTAGCGGTACCTTGTACCTGCAATCCGCTATAGCAGGGGTGATATTGCGCAGAGGGCGGCAGTCTGCAGGGCTGCCCCCGGTAAGTGATGTTGATGTTTGGGTCTCACGCGACGGGAACCTGTGAACCGTGTCAGGTCGGGAACGGAGCAGCACTAAGCAGGAGCTC
>DWUT01000267.1 GCA_019120615.1 Candidatus Mediterraneibacter norfolkensis | reverse complement strand
ACCTGATTTGGATAATGCCAACGTAGGGAAATGAAGATATTTTATGTGCGGGTGTATCCATTTCGGGTCTCCCGTTTTTTTGTGCGTCAAGCCTGGCAAAAGGCTGATCTGCTTGCACGGGCAGGTGCTTTTCGGGTATCGGACAGGGGGAAACTTCCCCCATCCGATTTCTGCAAATATGAGTTTACTGGCGTCTGCGGTTCGGATATGGGATGAAAGAGTGGCCGACGCATTGGCATAGCGGCCTGATCTCTATGATCAATCCATGTAACGAATCTGTATGAACGGATAATTGTCAAAGAACAGGAGAATAGAAAAATGATGAGAGAATGTCTTGAAAATGTAAGAAAGAGCGTTCCGCTTGTACATAATATCACAAACTATGTAACTGTAAACGATGTGGCAAATGTGATCCTTGCCTGCGGAGGAAGCCCCATCATGTCCGACGAGGCAGAAGACGTGGAAGATATCACTTCAGTCTGCGGTGGTCTGAACATCAATATCGGAACTCTGCACAAGACCAGCATTGAAGGCATGTTCCGCGCCGGAAGAAAGGCTGGTGAGCTGGGACACCCGATCCTTCTGGATCCGGTGGGGGCAGGCGCAAGCGCCCTGCGGACGGATACGGCTCTCGGTCTTATGAAGGAACTGAAGCTGAACGCGATCCGCGGAAATATTTCTGAGATTAAGACATTGGCAATGGGCAGCGGCACGACAAAAGGAGTTGATGCGGATGTGGCGGATGCTGTTACTGAGGAGACTCTTGATGAAGCCGTGGAGTTTGTAAAAAGGTTCGCCTCAACAGCTGGCTGTATTATTGCAGTAACTGGTGCGATCGACCTGGTATCTGACGGTGAGAAGTGCTATGTTATAAGAAACGGCCGCCCGGAAATGGGAAAGATCACAGGAACAGGATGTCAGCTTTCCGGCATGATGGCAGCTTATCTGACAGCAAATCCTCAGGATTCCCTTGAGGCTGCTGCTGCGGCAGTGTGTGTGATGGGACTGGCAGGAGAGATCGGTTGGAGCCGGATGCAGGAAGGCGATGGGAATTCCACCTACCGGAATCGTATTATTGATGCGATATATAATATGACAGGAAATGAATTAGAGAAAGGAGCAGTATATGAATTGCGATAGAAACGATTTGGTTTTATATGCGGTTACGGATCGGAGCTGGCTTGGGGAAGAGACTCTCTGCAGTCAGGTGGAAAAAGCACTGCAGGGCGGAGCTACATTTATCCAGCTTCGTGAAAAAAATCTGGATGAGAACTCATTCCTTGATGAGGCGAAAGAAATCCAGAAACTGTGCAGGAAGTATAAGGTCCCCTTTGTGATCAATGACAATGTGGAGATTGCTGCGCGTATTGACGCAGATGGCGTCCATGTGGGGCAGGGTGATATGGAAGCAGGAGACATGAGAAAAAAGCTGGGACCGGACAAGATAATCGGTGTGTCAGCACAGACTGTGGCACAGGCTCTGAAAGCACAGGAACACGGAGCGGACTATCTCGGTGTGGGCGCGGTCTTTCCCACCGGATCAAAAGCGGATGCCACGGAAGTAAGCCGTGAGACACTGAAAGCTATCTGCGATGCAGTGGAAATTCCTGTCATCGCTATCGGCGGGATCAGCTGTGAAAACGTTTCCGAACTTCGCGGCACCGGCATCTGCGGTGTTGCAGTGATCAGCGCAATATTCGCGCAGAAGGACATCTGTGCAGCGGCGGCCGAGCTGAAGAAACGGGTTAAGGAGATGTTATAGAACATGATCAGAGGAGCTATTTTCGATGTGGATGGCGTACTGTTGAATTCAATGCCTGTCTGGGAAAATCTTGGAGAACTTTATCTGAACAGTCTGGGAAAGGAAGCGGAGAGAGGACTTGGAGATATTCTTTTTGCAATGAGTCTGGAAGAAGGGGCGGATTATCTGATCTCCCGGTATGGTCTTCAAAAGACCAGAGAAGAGATCGTAGAGGATCTGACCCGGGAGGTGAGAGACTTCTATGCAGAGAAGGTGCCGCTTAAAGAGGGGGTTCGGCAGTTTCTCTATGAACTCAACGAGAAAAAAATTCCCATGGTCATAGCTACCTCCGGGGACAGAAAGAATGCGGAGGCTGCTCTGAAAAGACTGAAGGTACTCAACTATTTTCAGGCGGTTTTTACCTGCTCTGAGATTGGAAGTGGAAAAAATCAGCCAGACATCTATCTGGCGGCAGCGTTGCAGCTCGATACAGAGCCGTCGGATACGTGGGTGTTCGAAGATGCTTTTCATGCGATCAGCACTGCAAAGAGTGCCGGCTTCAAGACGGCAGCGGTCTATGACAGCTCCAATGACAAAGATCTTGCGCAGATATGGAATACGGCAGATATTTATCTGCCGGAATTTGCTGATTTTAATATATTCTGGAAAAGGGCGTGTGAAATGAAATAAAAATACAATTAATTATTTTGTTTCTAAAGTGCTTTTCAAGCGACGGACCGGGGGCACCACCTTCTGCCGCTATATAAAATTAATGCTGAACGCAGGAACAGCGTGTCCGGGATATCGTAACCGAACCGATCTGTTGACTGCCCAGACAAAAGAAAGGAAGAGAAGAGTATGAGAACAGCATTAACGATCGCTGGAAGTGACTCCAGCGGAGGCGCCGGGATTCAGGCAGATATCAAGACAATGACAGCGAATGGCGTGTTTGCCATGAGCGCGGTCACTGCACTGACTGCACAGAATACGACCGGCGTGACAGGGATCATGGAGGTATCTCCTGAATTCTTAAGGGAACAGATTGACTGTATTTTTACGGATATCCGCCCGGACGCGGTAAAGATCGGTATGGTATCCTCCTCAGGTCTGATCACAGCCATTGCGGACAAACTGGAAGAGTATCAGGCAGAAAACATTGTGGTCGATCCGGTTATGGTAGCGACAAGCGGAGCAAAACTGATCAGCGACGATGCAGTTGCCACATTAAAAGCGAGGCTTCTTCCCATCGCAGATGTCCTTACTCCTAATATTCCCGAGACAGAAGTTCTGTCGGGTATGGAAGTAAAGACGGAAGAAGATATGGTAAAGGCGGCAGAAGAGATCAGCGGGCGGTATCACTGTGCAGTTCTTGTGAAGGGAGGACATCAGCTCAATGATGCCAATGACCTTCTGTACCAGAACGGGAAATGCCGCTGGTTCTACGGGAAAAGGATCGATAATCCCAACACCCATGGCACGGGATGTACACTGTCCAGCGCTATTGCCTCAAATCTTGCAAAGGGATTTTCCATGGACGAATCAGTGGAGAGAGCAAAAGAATACATATCAGGAGCGTTGGGAGCCATGCTTGATCTGGGCAGGGGAAGCGGTCCCATGAACCATGCCTTTGATATCACCGGACGATTTGTCCTGGAAGCAGGAGAAGAACAGGCAGATGCAGAGAAAAAGGGAGGAAACTGATCATGGAAGAAAAACGTACCTCTCTTTTTGAGAATGGGCTGATCTGGTTCGGCGCAGGCGTCTCCATTGCTGAGATCCTGACAGGAACCTATCTTGCGCCCCTCGGGTTTGGAAAAGGACTTGCAGCTATCCTTTTTGGACATGTGATCGGCTGTTTAATGATGTTTTTTGCGGGAGTGATCGGGGCAAGAAACAGAAAAAGTGCGATGGAAACTGTAAAATTGAGCTTTGGGCAGAGGGGAGGAGTTCTTTTTGCAATCCTTAATGTCCTTCAGCTTGTGGGTTGGACCGGGATTATGATCTATGACGGTGCCCTTGCAGCAGACAGCTCCTTTGGGGCAGGTGCCTGGGTATGGTGTATTGTGATCGGAGCGCTGATCATCCTCTGGATCGCTGTAGGGGTGACAAATCTGGGGAGGATCAATACCATTGCCATGGCTGCTTTGTTCATTCTGACGATCGTACTCTGCTGGGTGATCTTCTTCAGCGGAGAAGGAGCAGGAACGGTAAGCGGGGAGACAATGAGTTTTGGAGCAGCAGTAGAACTGTCTGTGGCAATGCCTCTCTCCTGGCTCCCGGTCATCAGCGACTATACAAGAGAGGCAGAGAAGCCGGTGAAGGCGACTGCAGTCAGTGTGATCGTCTACGGCCTGGTGAGCTGCTGGATGTATATTATCGGAATGGGAGCAGCCGTCTATACCGGAGAGTCTGATATTGCTGTCATCATGGTGAAAGCAGGGCTTGGTATTGCCGGACTGATCATCATTATCTTCTCCACTGTGACGACCACTTTTCTTGATGCCTATTCCGCGGGAGTATCCAGCGAGTCAGTATTCCCGAAACTGAAAGGCAGGCATGTGGGAATCGTAGTGACAGTGATCGGCACAGCGGCGGCAATCCTTTTCCCGATGGATGATATCACGGATTTTCTCTATCTGATCGGTTCCGTGTTCGCGCCTATGATCGCTGTACAGATTACAGACACATTCATACTGAAGAAAGACAGCGGCGGGAACAGTTTCAACTGGAAGAACCTGATCATCTGGCTGATCGGTTTTATCCTTTACAGATGGCTTATGACAGTTGATATTCCGGTAGGAAATACACTTCCGGATATGCTGGCAGTGATCATTATCTGCGTGATAGCGGATAAGATCATTCCGGCAGAAAAATAATTGTCAGATAAGCGCCGGTTTACGTTGGTGCAACTGGAACTTTACATGATTTTCTTCAAATGTAACATCAAAAATGCTTGTGATGACACTGCGTTTTTCTTATAATCGGGGCAGGATGAAGAAAGAAAACAACCTGACCGGTCCGGAAGGTTTCTCAGCATTCTATCAAAAGAAAAATCAGTGTTCAGAAAGGCAGGAATCAGAGAGATGAGTTTTGGAGAAAATTTGCAGTTTTACAGAAAAAGAAGAAGTATCACACAGGAACAGCTTGCAGAACAGCTTGGTGTTTCGCGCCAGACGGTATCCAAGTGGGAGGCGGACAGTTCCTATCCCGAAATGGAGAAGATCCTGCAGCTCTGCGATATGTTCGGCTGCTCTATGGATACTCTGCTGAGAGGCGAGGCACGGGACGAACTCATGGAAGATACAAGCGGATATGATATGCATATGAACCGGTTCACGAAAGAGATCACTGTAGGGATTGCGGTGATCCTTGTGGGAGTGACGCTGGGCGGAGCGGCAGAAGGACTCTTCCGATTAGAGGATTTTTCCGGAGTGCTTGTCATCGCAGGCGCGTTGATCGGGGCGCTGATTCTGGTGATGAGCGGGATGAAGCACAGCCGTTTTGTCAAAAAGCATCCACATATAAATCCTTTTTATACAGAAGAGGAGATCGAGGCATTTGAAAATCGCTTCATGTACATGATCGTGGGCGGCATAGGTTGTATCCTTGCCGGCGTGCTGTTTCTTGTGATCACAGAGCAGCTTCCGGGTAAAGCGGGATATACGGCGGAGGACATTTACGGATGGGGATTCCTGTTGTTTGTCACGGTAGGCGTTTCACTGATCGTTTATGCGGGAATCCAGAAGTCCAAGTACAATATTGCAGAGTATAACAAAGAAAATGCCGGTATGACCAGCCGTGAGGATCGGTTGATCGGGATGTGGAGCGGCTGTATCATGATCTTTGCCACGATCATTTTTCTGGTGGCGGGTCTGGTATACGATCTCTGGGAAAAGGCCTGGATCGTATATGTTGTGGGCGGCCTTCTCTGTGGAGTCGTCAGTGTCATCATCAATGGAACAAAAAGAGATGATGATGAGAAATAAAATCTGGTCTATTGAAATTTATGAGGTTCTAAACCGCCTTTTGGCATGGCTTCGATAAACTGTTTCGGAGTCATGCCATATTTTTTCTTAAATTCTCTGTAGAAATAGGAAAGATTTGAAAAACCGGATGAGAGCGACGCATCCAGAACAGAGGTATCTCCCCGTCCCAGAAGTCCGGCAGCTTTTTCCAGTCTCAGTGTCTTTATATATTCCAGACAGGACATTCCCATATATTTCTTGAAAAAACGCATAAAATGATATTCACTGAAATAGCACAGTTTTGCGAGTTGTGGGATTGTCAGGTCCTCTGCGTAGTGTTCGCCGATATATTCTACTACCATCCTCAGCTTGAACCAGTGCTCCTCCTGAAGATGGGGGACAGATGCTTCTTCTGTGCCATAGGGCAGAAGAAGAGCAAGTGCTCTAAGAAGCAGTGACTTCATGACCAGTTCGTACCCCGGCGCCATATTCTCGTATGCCGGGTCCATTTCTCTGAATACCTGGAAAAGCCCGTCGTAAACAGGATGATCTTTCCCGATCAGCTCCGGGAGATGGAGTTCCTGTTTCAGAAGCGGCGTGAAATACCGGACTGTGCAGATGTCTGTGGTTCCGGCCCCTAAAAAATTCATGTGAAAAACATAAGTCTCTGATTCAAAAATCTCGCCGGGGAAAATGGAGATGGAGTGGAGAGAAGCGGGAGGAACGAAGAGGATATTCCCTTCCCGGGCTTCATAGGTTTCAAACTGAATCTGATAAGTACATCTCCCCTTTGTTACCATGGTAAGTTCCGCTTCCTCGTGCCAGTGCACTGCCACAGAGGGGTACAGATCAGAAAGAGTGGTGAGATAGCGTTTGAGCGGGAAGAAATATCCCCCGTGATGTGTCTGTTCCTTCTGATCCAGAGAAGGAAATTTCTGTCCGGACATTTTTATAAATCCCTCCTTTTTATCCTTTGATTGAAAATAATTCGAAAATAATTGAGCAGTTTTATGCAATAAAAATGAAACTATAGTACAAGATTTCCGTATAAACCAATTTTATAATAACAGCATCATACAAAAAAGACAACAGAGAAAAGGAGTGACAGGATAATGAAAAGAAAATGGTGGCATGATAAAGTTGCTTATCAGATATATCCCAAAAGTTTTCTGGATACAAATGGAGACGGGATCGGAGACTTAAGAGGGATTATTTCTAAGCTGGATTATCTGAAAGAACTTGGGATTGATATTGTCTGGCTTTCCCCGATCTATAAATCCCCTTTTGTGGATCAGGGGTATGACATCTCGGATTATTACAAGATCGCAGAAGAGTTCGGGACGATGGAGGAATTCGATGAACTCCTTGAAGAGGCAAAAAAGAGAGACATGTATATCGTGATGGATCTCGTGGTAAACCACTGCTCGGATCAGCATGAATGGTTTCAAAAGGCTCTTGCTGACCCGAAGGGCGAATATGCGGGCTATTTCTATTTTATAAAGGGAAAAGACGGGAAGGCACCCAGCAACTATCGTTCCTATTTCGGAGGCAGTGCCTGGGAGCCGGTCCCCGGAACAGATAAGTACTATCTTCATATGTTTGCCAAGGAACAGCCGGATCTGAACTGGGAGAATCCGAAACTCCGCCAGGAAATCTATAAAATGATCAACTGGTGGCTGGACAAAGGACTTGCGGGATTCCGGATCGATGCGATCATCAATATAAAGAAAGATCTGAATTTTCCGTCTTTTGAGCCTGACGGACCGGACGGTCTTGCGACCTGTGTCAAAATGGTGGAGGAAGTTCAGGGAGTAGGGGAACTTCTGGAAGACATGAAACATGCTACATTTGAGAAATATGATGCCTTTACCGTGGCGGAAGTCTTCAATATGAAAGATGATGAACTCAGAGAGTTTATCGGTGAAGACGGACATTTTTCGACGATGTTTGATTTCAGCACCCATGAACTCAGCTTCAGCGAGCATGGATGGTATGACAGCAGAGAGGTCGGCTTTGAAGAATGGAGAGATACTATTTTCGCCTCTCAGAAAGAAGTGGAGGATATCGGATTTAAGGCGAACATTATTGAAAACCATGATGAGCCGAGGGGAGCCAGCCGTTTTCTTCCGAAATATGCTCAGAATGAAGCCGGAAAGAAGATGCTTGCCACAACGTCGATCCTTCTTCGGGGGATACCTTTTATCTATCAGGGGCAGGAGATCGGAATGACAAACTGCCGAAGAAATGACATTTCTGAATATGATGATATCAGTACACTTGATCAGTATAACGAAGCGTTGAGAGCAGGCTGTACAAAAGAAAAGGCACTGGAGTGCTGCTATGAGAACAGCCGGGACAATGCAAGAACTCCTATGCAGTGGTCAGCAGAGAAAAATGCCGGTTTTTCAGATGAGACGCCCTGGCTGGCACTTAATCCGAATTATACGGAGATCAATGTGGAAGAGCAGGAACACAGAGCAGATTCTGTTCTGTCCTATTACAGAAAACTGGTCGCTCTGAGAAAAGACCCGGAATATAAAGAAACGTTTACATATGGAAGCTTTATCCCTGAGTATACAGATGAAGAAAAAATATTTGCTTTCCGCCGTGTATCGGAAACAGACGGGAAAGAACTCTTAGTGGCGGCGAATTATGGAGAGGAAGACAGAACACTGAAGCTTGACCGCGCTGACGCAAAGGTTCTTCTGACAAATATGGATATCTGTGAAGAAATGGAAAAAGAACTGCGGGAAAAACAGGAACTTACCATTCCCTCCTGCGGGGCGGCAGTGCTGCTTCTCTAGAAGAACCCTTGTACATTGATGAACGCGTGTTATAATTCTTTAGGAAAGTATCAGATTCAGAGCGAGAAAA
>DWUT01000266.1 GCA_019120615.1 Candidatus Mediterraneibacter norfolkensis | reverse complement strand
TTCCTTTGCCATCTTTCTCTCTCCTTCTCATATTTTATCTTCTGCGTTCATCTTTTCTAAAACAACGAACGCCGGGACATCCTGAGTCCCTCGAAAACACAAGGGACCGGATCTCCCGGCGGTACCACCCTAATTAACCGTGCGCCCGCTGCCGCTTTACACTGATGCAAAATTCCGGGCTTTGACCGCACTGTTCACTCTTTCACCTTTAACGCAGGCTTACGCTGCATTTTCATGCAGAAGCTCCCGGCCCGGTTCTATACATTCCTGCGGAGGCTCTCACCAGCCACCCCCTCTCTGTGGCATTCCCTGTATATACTATCTCCGTTCATCGCTGTCGTAACTGTGATTTTAACGAAAAACCATTCTATTGTCAACCCATTCAGAAAACGGATTGTCCTTTCCAGTCAGGCAGAACATTCTTTCTCCATCTCACCCCTGGATCTGCAGCAGTTTTGCTTTCAGCTCGTTCTCCATATTCTGCAGTTCTGCCTCCGCCTCGGCTCTCTTCTGGCGGCCTTCCTTCTGGATGTTCATCACCTCATCCAGCGTAGAGATCAGGGACTCGTTGGTCGCCTTGAGAGTATCCATATCCACGATGCCTCTCTCGGATTCCTTCGCCGTTTCCACGGTCGCCATCTTGAGTTTCTCCGCATTCTTCCGGAGAAGCTGGTTCGTCATATCCGTCACCTCACGCTGTGCCGCCGCAGCCTGTGTGGAATGCTCCACGCCAAGCGCCAGGACCATCTGACTCTTCCATAGCGGAATAGTGTTCACGATAGTGGACTGGATCTTCTCCACCATCAGCGTATCATTGTTCTGCACAAGCCGGATCTGGGGCGCCGTCTGGATGGAGATCATCCTTGTCAGCTCCAGATCATGGATCTTCTTCTCAAACCGGTTGCACATGGAATCCAGATCCTTCGCCGCCTGAGCGTCCTCTGGAAGTCCGGTGGCCTGCGCCTTCGCTGTAAGACTGCTCAGCTCACCATTTCTTACTTCCTGCAGTTTCTTTTTCCCCGCAAGGATATACATGGACAGTTCTTTAAAATAAGTAAGGTTCAGGTCATACATCTTATCCAGCAGAGCTGTATCCTTCATCAGCTGTACCTGGTGTTTTTCGAGTACCTTAATGATTTCGTTGACATTTGCTTCCGCTTTCGCGTATTTTGCCTTCATGCTCTCGATCTTATTTGAGGCTTTTTTAAAGATCCCGAGGAATCCTTTTTCTTCCTCCTCGTCAAAATTCTTAAGTTCCTTCACAACTCCGGTAAGGAGATCGCCGACCTCTCCGAGATCTTTTGACCTCACGTTTTCCAGAGCTGATTCTGAAAAATCAGCCATTTTCTTCTGAGTCCCCGCTCCGTACTGGAGCACCAGCGCAGAATTCGTCAGATCGATCTGTTTTGCAAACGCATCTACTGTCCGTCTCTCTTCTTCCGTGAGAATACTGTCATCCAGCGCAGGCTCTTCCTTCTGCTGCTGCACTGGAGACTGCTTTGCCTCCTGCCCCTGGAAAGGATCCAGTGTAAGTGTGGGTGCTGTGCTCATGTCCTGAAAATCACTGCTCATTTTTCTGTCCTCCGTTTATTCTTATCTTTTATTTTAACCGCTCCCGGCAGTCACTTTTTCTTTTTCAGCCCGTCCTCTGCGAGACCTTCCTGCGCCAGCATCATATTCAGCACGGAAATATCCGATGACACATCCCATGCCGTATCCTGGAACAGATCGTCCAGAAGCTTTTCAAATGCCGCATTCAATGTATCGAGCGTTTTCTCGATCTCTTGTTTGGATGAAATGATATTCTCTCCCTGTACCGGCTGCGCGTCCAGTTCCTCATATGCCTCCAGCAGTTTGATCGTCGTCGGAAGATAGTAGTCCATCAGCCGGTGGATATCATCCACTGTTTCCGGATTCTGTTCTACTCTGTCGAAGATCCTGTCCACCAGCATCTCCATGCGGGAGATCTTATTTGAGATCTCTTCTCCCGGGATCGCGTCGTTTGCCTCCCGGATCTTTTTCACATACTCGTCTCCCGCCTTAATGATCTGCTGTACCTCCGGAGACAGTTTCGAGTATTCCTGACGCGCCTTCTCTTCCGCCGCCTCCCGCTCTGCCTTCTGCTGTTTCATCCGTTCCATCAGGCTGGTATACTGCTGATATGCCTCGTCACTGGACATCAGGCATGTCCCCTGTTCGTCCAGATGCCCCTGGCGGAACCATCCCTTCTTTATCATCTTCTTAAGATCCTTCAGGACTGCCTTCGCCGATCTGCCCGTCTGTCTTGCGAGCTCTTTTACCTCGCAGTACTCCTGATCACCCAGGATCTTCACATATTTCCGGAAGCGGCCCACGCTGCAAAGCATACTTGTTCCAGTCCCTGCCATCAGGACAAAAATCAGAGCCGCAATCCCCAGCACCACTGCTCCGGCTCCAAGCGCCAGGCCCCAGCCTACGGCTGCAGCGGCGATAAGCACACAGACCAGCAGCGCGATCGCCCCGATCCCGAAGATGTATCCCGTAGCGGCCAGAAACGCACCGCCGATCCTTGCGGAATTCCCCTTCAGATACAGCATCTGCTTTCTCTCCCGCAGCGCGACAGCTGAAGTTTTCTGGCGCGGGTCATATCCCGGCGTGTAAGCCTGCCGGCTTCCCCAGTTTCCTTCTGTTGGCTGCCCCCTGTACCATCCACCGTTTTTCAATCCCCTGGAAACACTGTCCATAGCCTGCCCGATCGTATCTGACACTGTCTGGTTCAGCCTGCTGAAATCCCGGGAATCTACAGCATCCTGTATTGTCCTTCTTATGTCCTCTCCAAATCTCTCCCACTCGTTATTTATCATGGAATTCCTCCTTAAAAGCTTGACCTGAAAATTCTTTTGTACGATAATCAGTTTAGCTGTAACCTATGGAAAAGTCAAGAACACATAGAGTCGGAAAGCACTTCAGAAGTCACTGTAGCACGGTAATCTTCAAAACATATCAAAAAGGAGCGGAAAAATGACTCAGACTACCCTTTCACACATCATATATGAAGACCCTCACATCATCGTCTGCCGAAAACCGGCTGGAATCCCAACTCAGAGCCGCAGGATTGGAACTCAGGATATGGTCAGCATCCTGAAAAACCATATTTCTGCCGCCACACCCCAGGAAGGCAGACACCAGTGTGTAAAAGCCCCTTATCTCGCTGTGATTCATCGTCTTGACCAGCCGGTGGAAGGCCTTCTGGTCTTTGCAAAAACCCCGGCTGCTGCCAGGGACCTTTCCAGTCAGCTGACAGGTTCCGGTTTCGGAAAATATTATCTTGCCATGGTCAATGGAATCCCGGCCCCGCCAGAGGGGAACCTGGAGGATCATCTGGTAAAAGACGGGCGTACAAACACTTCCCGCGTATGCACCGCAGACACCCCCGGTGCGAAATTGTCCAGACTCCATTACCGAACAGTCCGGGTATACGAAGACTTGCACCCTCCCGTCTCCCTCATTGAAATCCGGCTTGACACCGGACGGCATCACCAGATCCGTGTACAGATGGCTCATCACGGATTCCCCCTGATCGGCGATCGGAAATACAACGGCCCGGAATGTTCTTCCAGTCTGAAACTATGTGCGTACCATCTGGAGTTCCGGCATCCTGTGGACGGAAGGCCAATGAACTTTGAACTTCCCTCTCCTTTCTGGGAGGAAGTCTCCTGATAAAAACTCTGCTCTGCGCAGTCGGAGCCGTCAAAAGGCTGCCGTCACCTTTCCGGTATACGGCAGCCTTTTTGCATTGCCCCTGTTCAGTTCAGATTCTCTCTACACGAACTCCGGCTCCGGTTCCTCTTCCAGACTTTCTTCATATTTTTGAAGGATTGTCATCTGGATCCGCTCTCTTGTCCCGGAATTTATGGGATGGGCGATATCTCTGTATTCCCCGTCCAGAGCTTTCTTGCTAGGCATTGCTATAAAGAGTCCTTTCTCTCCCTCTATCACTTTGATATCATGAACGACAAATTCATCATCAATCGTGATAGACACAACTGCTTTTAATTTCCCCTCTTTTGCGACTTTTCTCACACGTACATCAGTAATCTGCATACTTTCCAGTCTCCTTTCTCTGTCTGCATCCTCCACGGGCACGCCAGTCTTTGTTTCCTCCTTAAAGTGCGCCCCGCAGCCCCCTTATTTTTCGGGGTTATAATGCATATCTCTCGTTCTTCTCAACTACTACTTTCACACCATTTTCTCCTACGTGTCTTGTATTGGCTCTGATCGTGTCGCGGCTCTCCACGATACAGTTCTCAATATATGTGTTGTCCCCAAGATATACATCATTGAGAATGATCGAGTTCTTGATCACGCAGTTATTTCCAACAAATACTTTTTTAAAAATCACGGAGTTTTCCACAGTTCCGTTGATGATGCTCCCACTTCCAATAAGACTGTTCTTCACAACCGCACCCGGATTATATTTCGCCGGGGGCTGATCGCTCACCTTAGAGAACACACTCGGCAGTTCCCGGAAGAAATAGTCCCGCACCTCAGGTTTCAGAAAATCCATGTTTGTCCGATAATACGAGTCAACAGTTGAAATATTACTCCAGTAACTGCTTATCTTATAACCGTATATCTTCTTTAAATTCTTGTACCGGATCAGGATATCCGTCACAAAGTCATGTCTCTCTTCTTCCGCACAGTGCTCTATCAGATCAATGAGCTGTCTTCTGCGGATAACATAGATCCCTGTAGAGATCGTCTGGGAATTCGCCACCATTGGCTTCTCCTCGAACTCCTCGATCCGGGATGCCTCATTCATCCGAATCGTCCCGAACCTGGTCGCATCCTCCCCCGGTTCCAACTCCTTGCACACTACTGTAATATCAGCTTTCTTTGCTATGTGATATTCCAGAACCTTATTGTAATCCATCTTATATACCGCATCCCCTGAGGTAATGATCACATAGGGTTCATGGCATCTTCTCAGAAAATCCAGGTTCTGGTAGATCGCATCCGCCGTGCCCCTGTACCAATAACCGTTATCCACCGTGATTGTCGGCGTAAACACATACAGACCGCCCTGTTTCCTCCCGAAGTCCCACCATTTTGAAGAGTTCAGATGCTCGTTCAGTGACCTTGCATTATACTGTGTCAGCACCGCGACCTTCTGAATATGAGAATTAGTCATATTACTCAGGGCAAAGTCAATCGCCCGATAGCTTCCTGCCACCGGCATTGCCGCCACTGCGCGCTTTGTCGTAAGTTCCCTCATCTTCCTGCTGTTTCCGCCTGCCAGGATAATTCCTACCGCTCTCATACTCTGTCACCTGCCTTTATCAACGTCTCCCCGCTTTCCAGAACGCCGCCCGGGTAATCTTCCGGAACCGTCACTCCGCTGATTGCGGTGTTCTTGCCGATCTGCACGCCGTCAGGTATGGCGGAGTTCTCTCCGATCGTCGCCAGCCCGCCGCTGTAGATATTCGGTTTCATCTTATTCGGCACTTCACTTCCGATTCCAATGGCGGCATTATTTCCGATCACAGTATCTTCCGCGATGATCGCCTTCTCGATCACACAGTTCTCGCCAATCGTAACCCCCTGCATGATAATGGAGTCGCGAACAACACTTCCTTTTCCTATGACTACGCTTCCTCCCAGGACCGAACTGTGAACCTCCCCGTAGATTTCTGATCCGTTGCTGATAATACAGCGATCCACCACTCCCTGCTCAGCAATATACTGAGGAGGGATATTGGCACTGTTTGTATATATCTTCCAGAATTCTTCATAAAGATTGAATTCCGGAATGATATCGATCAGCTCCATATTCGCTTCCCAGTAGGAACTTAACGTCCCCACATCTTTCCAATAGCCATTATATTCATATGCAAACAGCCTGTCCCCCTTCTGATGGCAGTAGGGAATAACATGTTTCCCAAAATCACAGTTCGGCTGATCCTTCAGCTTGATAAGCGCTTCTCTCAGCACAGGCCAGCTGAAGATGTAAATTCCCATGGATGCCAGATTGCTGCTGGGTTTCTCCGGCTTCTCTTCAAAATCTCTGATCTTCCCGTCTCCATCCGCCACGACGATCCCAAACCGGCTTGCTTCTTCGATCGGAACCGGCATTGCCGCGATAGTCACATCCGCTTTGTTTGCCTTGTGAAAATCCAGCATCACTTCATAATCCATCTTATATATATGATCACCCGACAGGATCAGGACATAATCCGGATTATATGTCTCCATATAATTCATGTTCTGATAGATCGCATTTGCCGTACCGGTATACCACTCGCTGTTTGAACTCTTCTCATAAGGAGGCAGAATAGAAACGCCGCCCACATTGCGGTCCAGGTCCCACGGTATGCCGATCCCGATATGTGTATTCAGCCTCAGCGGCTGATATTGTGTCAGGACCCCGACTGTGTCTATTCCTGAATTGATACAGTTGCTGAGTGGAAAATCAATGATGCGATATTTTCCGCCGAAAGCAACTGCCGGTTTTGCAACTTTCGCCGTTAATACTCCCAGACGACTGCCCTGTCCTCCCGCCAAGAGCATGGCAATCATTTCCTTTTTGAACATTGCGTCACCTCATTTCTAGTTGGTTTCATCTATTATAACACATATTTATCTTTAGCCAATAATTTTTTACAATTTTTTTGTATTTTTCCTGCTCTTTTTGTGAATTTCAGACAAAAAGATGTTTTTCAATTTTTATCATATATTAATAATATAGTAATCAGCAGCATTTTATGACTAAAATATAATATTTTCAGAACCTGATTTTTACAGTTTCGCTCAAAAATCAAGCACCTTTAATGTTTTTGACTTCCCTATATCTCAGCGTTATTAAATTTGTCGTGACAAATTGAGAACTTTCTGCTATTCTGATTTATCGGAAAGAACACTTTTTGCCATCGGGTTTGTATTCATAAAGGTATCCGTACATTGCGGCAGCCTTTCTACACAATAGCTCCCACTTCACTCCCAGTGGTCATTTATGTTCTGCAATAACTGTCCTGAGAATTTTACGAACAGCGGAACAGTTCGAAACTCAGGCATCAGGTACAAAAGAAAAATGGAGGGAATATCATTGATTGACCAAATAAAAGTTCTGAAAAATTGTTCTGTCATCGTCAGCGCCGCCATGGTGCTTTACGCGTTGTGCTATTTGATTTCCGGCAACTGGTTTCTGGTAATATTGCTCATAATAATGGGGGGCGTGCTGCTGATCCCATGTCATTTTATGGTGCGCCCAGAGACCGTCAAACAGCTGAGTGTATTCATGGTAGTTATGATTGATTTTATTATTTTTGTAGCGCAGATATTTTCCCGGGAATTTGCGCCGGGCGCGGCGCTGTACGCCTGTTCTCTCGCCCTATCGGCTCTGTTTTTGTCGCGTCCTCTTGTCCGGTTGTGCTGCATCTGCAGCGCAGTGCTGTTCATAGCCGAGTGTGTGGTTCTTAGTATAATGAACAACCAGCTGATAGATACGCCTATGGTTTTGGGCGAGTGTCTGCTGGCAATCCTCGTGGCATATATTTTACTGGACCAGGCCGTAAAGAACAGCATTTTCTATCTTACTGAGGCACATAATCAGGAAAAATCATCAGCTCGTCTTTTAGGTGAGTTGGATAAAAAACAGCAGCAAAATGAGCAAGTGCTTGGCAAGCAGCAGCAGTTGTTAAAACAGATCGCTCAAATATCAGCACATATTTCCAAGGAGGCCAAAAGTCTGGCTGACCAGTCTGACAGTCTTGCCAGCGGTTCTACCAGTCAGGCTGCTTCTCTCTCTAATGTATCGAATGCTGTCGAGGAGATATACCGCCAGATTTCAGACACAGCGAATCAGGCTACTGAAGTTCGGAGCGCATCAGAAACCATGCGCCGCCATGCCGGCGACGGAGACGTTCAGATGCAGGAACTGCTAAGTTCCATTTCCGATATCGAGTCCAGTGTGCAGTCAATCGAAGCTACAATTAATTCAATACAGTCTCTGGCATTCCAGACTAATATCCTGGCGCTGAACGCCTCGGTAGAGGCTGCTCGTGCCGGAACGAGCGGCAAAGGTTTCGCGGTGGTAGCAGAGGAAGTACGCACTCTGGCCGGACACAGCAGTGAAGCAGCCGAGAACATCATGCAAGTACTGAATCGCTGCCGTGAAGCGGTAAGTCATGGCAGCAGCGTAGCTTCAAAAACTTCTGTAGCTATGGGGCGAATCAAAGAGAGTGTGGAGCAAGTGGCTTCCCAGTCTGTTGGTATCTCTGATCGTACAGATTCTCAGATGAATGCGGTTAACAGTATCAAAGAAGATTTGGGAGTGGTTTCAGGTATCGTTCAGTCCAACGCCGCAGCTTCGCAGGAGTGTTCAGCGATGGTACGCGAGCTCTCCGAACAGGCTCTCCGGCTGGATCATTTGAGCAAGGTGTAATGCCTGTCTGTCATATTGTCATTAGTCACAGAAAACATAATATGATACATGTTTTAAAAAGGAGAATGGTTGCTATACTATTCTCCTTTTCCTCTTATTCTGTGATATAACCTGTAACATACATTTGTCTTTATCCAATAACTTTTTACAATTTTTTTATGTTTTTCCTGTTCTTTTTGTGAATTTCAGACAGAAAGATATTCTTTTAATTTTTATCATATATAGTATAATATAGTAGGCAACAGTATTTTTGTGGCTGAAATATAATGTTTTTCAAGATTAAATCAGATAAGAGAAGGGGTATTATAATGTATAAAATTGATTTTCAGAAACCGATCCATATCCATTTCATCGGTATCGGAGGCATCAGCATGAGCGGGCTCGCAGAAATTCTTCTGAAGGAGGGCTTTACGGTTTCCGGCTCCGATTCAAAGAAATCTCCCCTGACGAAAAAACTGGAAAAAGAAGGCGCGGTCATCCACTATGGACAGAGCGCCGACAATATAACCGACGACATCGACTGCGTCGTCTATACCGCCGCGATCAACAGACATAATCCAGAACTTATGGAAGCAGTCGGCCGGAAGATTCCAATGCTCACCCGGGCGGAACTGCTGGGGCAGCTTATGAAGAATTACGAGACTCCCATCGCTGTCTCCGGCACACACGGGAAGACAACGACAACATCCATGATCTCCCATATTCTCCTGGAAGCCGGCACAGATCCGACCATATCGGTGGGCGGCATTCTCAAGGCGATCGGAGGAAATATACGTGTGGGAAATTCCGGCACGTTTCTCACCGAAGCCTGTGAATACACGAACAGTTTCCTCCACTTTTTCCCAAAGGTTGGAGTGATTCTGAATATCGAGGAGGATCACCTTGACTTTTTCAAAGATCTGGAAGATATCCGGCATTCCTTCCATCAATTTGCGGCGCTTCTCCCCTCTGACGGAACCCTTGTCATCAACGGGGATATCAAGGATTATATTGAGATCTGCAGCGGTCTTGACTGCAGTATCGTTACTTATGGTTCCTCTCCGGCTTTCGATTACGCAGCTTCTGGTATCCGTTATGACGAAGAGGGACATGCATCTTTCGAACTTTTGAAAAAGGGAAAAAATGCTGGCAGAATCGCACTGTCTGTAACCGGAGATCACAATGTCTCCAACGCTCTTGCCGCCATCGCCGTGTCGGACCTTCTGGACATTTCTGCTGATACGATCAGAAAAGGACTTCTCTCCTTCACCGGAACGGACCGGCGTTTCGAATACAAAGGCACTTTTAACGGCGTGACAGTAATCGATGATTATGCACATCACCCCACAGAGATCGCCGCTACACTTAAGGCTGCGCAGCACACTCCTCACAATGCAGTGTGGTGCGTGTTCCAGCCTCACACTTATACCAGGACCAAAGCCTTTTTCCACGAATTTGCAGAAGCCCTCTCTCATGCCGATCATCTGATTCTCTCTGACATCTATGCCGCAAGAGAGACTGATACACTGGGCGTTTCCTCCGAGGCGCTGGCGGACGAGGCGAAAAAGCTGGGAACAGATGCCGTCTATCTCCCGACTTTTGCTGATATCGAGACATTTTTAAAGGAGCACTGCCGTCCCGGCGACCTCCTCATTACCATGGGAGCAGGAGATATCGTCACTGTAGGGGAAAATCTTCTGAAATAGTTTTTCCCGCTCTCCGCGCGGTATTGTACAGATATCCACATGTATCCCCCAGTTATCCACACTTTCTGCACCGAGTTATCTACAAAAAAGCAGGGTTTTCCCACAAGAAAATGCTTTTTTACTGTATGTTCAGATGTTATAATTAGCACACGATATACATAGGAGAAATTCTTATTCGGGACACAGAAAAAACAGGTTTCTTCTGTGTCCGCTTAATTTTATCGGCCGGACTGCCGGACCGTGACAGAAAGTAGGACAGGATATTATGAAAAAATTGACATTGAAAAACAGATTTCAGACAAACGCAACCTTGCTTCCAAACGATTTCATAGATAATTATATGGTAAGTGCAAACGGAGAGTTCGTAAAAGTCTATCTTTTTCTTCTCCGCCACCTTGATGATCCGTGTTCTTCTCTCACAATCCCGATGATAGCGGACTGCCTGAACAACACAGAAAATGACGTTCTCCGCGCTTTCCGCTATTGGGAGACTTCCGGACTGCTCCATCTCGAACGTGATGAGGATGGAAGGATAACAGGCATTGAGCTTCAGAAGATGACCTCTGTGCGGAAATCAGGCACAGCCATTCCGGACAAACTGGATCCCCACCACACCACGGAACCGGCTGTCATGGAATCTGCTGTGGTTTCTCCGTCTGTCCCCCCCAACGCAGTGCCGCTGGATTCCTTTCGTGCCCAGAAGGAGATCAAATCGCTTCTCTTTATTGCGGAGCAGTATCTCGGAAAGACTCTGACTCGCACAGACATGGAAACCATCACCTACTTCTACGACTCGCTCCATATGTCAGCAGATTTGATCGAGTATCTGCTGGAGAGCTGTGTTGAAAACGGGCATAAAAGCATGCACTATATCCGCAAAGTAGCGCTCTCCTGGTGTGATTCAGGAATTGAAACCGTATCCCAGGCAAAGGAACAGACCCAGTCATATAACAAAAACTGCTTTACTGTGCTGAATTCCTTTGGCATTAAGAATCGGGGACCGGCTCCGTCAGAACTTACATATATCCGGAAATGGGCCGAAGACTACGGATTTACCATTGACATGATCGAAGAAGCATGCCGGAGGACGATCTCCGCAACCCATCAGCCCAGCTTTGAATATGCGGATTCGATCCTCACCAGATGGCATGACAATCAGGTACGTACTCTGAAAGATGTTTCTGTTCTGGATGAGGCATATCAGAAAGAAAAGGCAGCACAGCGGAACGTTTCTGTCCGTACCCGGACAGCATCAAGAAACCTGAATAATTTTGAACGGCGGAATTATGATATGGATTCTCTCGAAGAACAGCTGTTAAACAGTAATTAAAAGGAGTTTATGCATGGGACTGAAAAGTTCACAGTATTACGCGATTATGCGTGAATATGAAAAAAAACGGTTGAAAAGCCATGATATACAGACAAATAGGTACAATGAAGTTTATGAGAAAATACCTGAGTTCAAATCAATCGACGAATCCATCTCCATTCTTTCTGTCCAGTATGGCAAGAAACTTTTGAACGGAGATGACCATGCCATTGCTTCTCTCAAGGAGGAGTTGTCGATCCTCCGGAACAGCAAACAGAATCTCCTTCTCTCCGCTGGCTTTCCCGCGGATTACCTTGAGCCTGTATACGAGTGCAGCGACTGTAAGGATACGGGGTATATTGGGAATAAGAAATGTCACTGTTTCCGGAAGGCGATCATCCATCTTTTATACGAACAATCCAATATTAAAGAACTACCGTATGACGCCGGTTTCGAAAATTTCAGGCTTGATTTTTATTCCCCCTCCTACTATGATAAAAAGACCGGGCGCTCCGCCCGGGCAATCATGGAAGATACACTGAAGATATGTCATCAGTTCATTGAAACCTTCGGCACGGAGTTCCGCAATCTATTTTTCTATGGGGATGTGGGGGTCGGCAAAACATATCTCTCCACCTGCATTGCCCGAGAACTTATGGAACAGGAATTTTCTGTTTTATATTTTTCCGCGCCTCAGCTTTTTAATTCTCTCGCCCGCACGGCTTTTAATAAAAGAGATGTTGACGCGGGGAATATGAATGAATATATTTTCAGCTGCGATCTCCTGATCATTGACGATCTCGGGAGTGAATATACTAACGGTTTTATAGCATCACAGTTTTTCACCTGCATTAATGAGAGACTTTTACACAGGAAATCAACGATCATCTCAACAAATCTCTCCCTGGAAACTCTGGCGGATCTGTACACAGAACGTTCTTTTTCCAGGATTACGAGCAGTTACACTCTGTTGAAGATAATCGGGGATGATATACGCATCAAAAAGAAGTTAGAGCACAGGGAGGACAATTCATGTTACGTCGAACAGAAAGAATCTTAGAAAATATTCCGGTGGGCGCTCTTGGCCTGATCGCCCTTACCGGATGTGAGGAAATGGGAAGTAAAGTAAATGAATACCTTGTAAAATGGCGTCACGAAAGCGCTCATGAGTATCGCGACGACGTTGCATTTTCTGGATATGAAAAGGATAATTTCCTTATCAAGGCGCGGGTTCCCCGCTTCGGTTCCGGTGAAGCCAAAGGAATCATCAGTGAATCCGTAAGAGGAAAAGATCTCTATCTTATGGTAGATGTATGCAACTATAATGTAACCTACTCACTGACCGGAAATGTGAACCACATGTCTCCTGACGACCACTTCCAGAACCTGAAGAGGATTATCGCGGCGATCGGCGGAAAGGGGCGCAGGATCAATGTCATCATGCCGTTCCTCTATGAGAGCCGTCAGCATAAGCGAAATTCAAGGGAATCCCTGGACTGTGCTCTTGCACTCCAGGAGCTTGTCCGCATGGGCGTAGAGAATATCATCACTTTTGACGCTCACGATCCGAGAGTGCAGAACGCCATCCCTCTCAGCGGTTTCGAGACTGTGGCCCCCACCTATCAGTTTATCAAAGGGCTTCTCCGTACTGTAAAAGATCTTCAGATAGACAGCCAGCATATGATGGCTATCAGTCCGGACGAGGGCGGGACTAACCGCGCAGTATACCTTGCCAATGTCCTGGGCCTGGATATGGGTATGTTCTATAAACGCCGCGACTATACAAGAATCGTTGACGGACGCAATCCAATCGTGGCCCATGAATTCCTTGGAAGTTCCGTGGAGGGAAAAGACGTAATCATCATCGACGATATGATCTCTTCCGGTGACAGCATCATCGAAGTTGCGACAGAATTAAAGCGTAGAAAAGCAAAACGTATCTATGCAGCCGCAACATTTGGTCTCTTTACAAATGGAATGGAGAAGTTCGATAAAGCATATGAGGACGGTATAATTGACGGCATCCTGACAACAAACCTGATCTATCAGACACCGGATCTGCTCTCCAAACCGTATTACATCAACTGTGATATGAGCAAATATATCGCCCTCATCATTGATACGCTGAATCACGACGGGTCCATAAGTTCTATCCTGAGCCCGAACGAAAGGATCCAGAATGTCCTTCGCAAATATAAAAACGGAGAACCGATCTGATTATTTCAAAAGCAGCTATGAATAAACATATTTTCTGTGATGTTGCCATTACTGCAGTACTTCTCCTCGGAGCTACGGCTCTGAGTTTCTGCTTTTTCCATTTCGGGAATAAGAATCTGGCAAATATCACTGTGATCTATATTCTGGCGCTGATCCTTATCGCGCTTAAGACATCCGGATATTTTTATGGGATAGGAGCATCCTTATTCTGCGTTGCAGCAGTCAACTACTTCTTCTCCTATCCTTACAATGTGATTGATTTTTCTCCGGCCGGCTATCCTGTCACTTTCATCGGGATGCTCGCTATTTCTATCATTGCAGGCACGACTACCACTACACTAAAGCGCCAGAAACAGGCCATTGCGGAACGGGAGAAAGCTCTTTTTGAAGCGGAACAAGAAAAGCTGCGTGCAAATCTTTTAAGAGCCGTTTCACATGATCTGCGTACTCCTCTGACAACCATTATCGGCTCCTCTTCCTCATATCTCGAAAATTATCCAGATCTTACCGAGGAAGAACGGACAGAACTTATTGCAAATATAAAAGAAGATTCTGAATGGCTTCTGAATATGGTTGAGAATCTGCTGACAGTGACAAGGATCCGGGAAGATTCCGATGACAAAGTAAAAAAGTCTTCCGAAGTGGTTGAGGAAGTTGTCTCAGAGGCGATACTTCGGTTGCAGAAACGAATCCCACAGGTGCGTATCCGTGTAACAATGCCAAATGATTTTCTCATGCTTCCCATGGATCCTACTCTGATCGAACAGGTGCTGATCAATCTCATAGAAAACGCTTCAGTCCACTCCGGCTGCGGAGAGCCGGTGGATCTTATTATCAAAGAGACAAAGGATCTCGTTTCTTTCGTTGTTCGTGATTACGGGAATGGGGTTGATCCACAGCTTCTCCCCCATATTTTTGAAGGGAAGCAGCACACAGCAGTGACAGCCGACGGACACAGAGGAATCGGAATCGGACTTTCCATTTGCCAAACGATCATTCAGGCCCACGGCGGAGAGATTTCTGCCGCGAATCATGCAGGCGGGGCAGAATTCATATTCACTCTTCCAAAAGAAAAGGAGAATGAAAACTATGTCTAAATGCTCTATACTGATCATAGAAGATGAAAAAAAGATTCAGGTCTTTATGGGAAAAGTTTTAAAACGCCAGGAGTACCGGGTACTCTATGCAGATACAGGAGCGCAGGGTCTGGATATCATCCGTTCCCAATGCCCCGATATTATTCTTCTCGATCTGGGACTTCCCGATATGAACGGCGACGATATCATAAAGGAAGTACGCAGATGGTCCAGCATTCCGATCATTGTAATCTCTGCCAGAACCGCAGAGCGTGAAAAGGTTATCGCACTGGATCTGGGGGCCGACGATTATATCACCAAACCCTTTGGTACTTCCGAGCTTCTGGCAAGAATCCGTGCTTCTCTGCGCCACAGCAGCAGGCTTCGGGCAGACGCGGATCATTATCAGACTTCCTATCGGCATGGAAATATGACTCTCAATTTCTCAAAACGGCTTCTGACTGTCGGAGCTGCGGAAGTTCATCTCACCCCCATAGAATACAAGATTGTTGCCTGTCTGGCTCAAAACTCCGGAAAAGTTGTCACCTATTCTTCTATCCTTTCTAATGTATGGGGTCCCTACGCGGATGGTGACAATAAAATCCTCCGTGTAAATATGGCGAATATACGAAGAAAGATCGAAGCTGATCCGGCTCAGCCCAAATATATTTTCACTGAAGTCGGAGTCGGATACCGGATGGCGGAAGATGAAACAGATAATTCTTAAAAAAGACTACGAGACCATTCCTCTGATCTCGCAGTCTTTTTATATGCCCTGCACAGGTATAAAATTTATTCCTGAACCACCGTTTCTTCTTCCTCTGTCTCCATCGGAATCTCTTCATCCAGATTGATCTCATCGTCAAATTCCAGCTCATCTTCCATACGGACATCTGTGTTCAGTTTCACGTCACGGTACTTCTTCATCCCCGTTCCTGCCGGGATATGTTTACCGATGATAACGTTCTCTTTCAGTCCGACAAGATGATCTACTTTACCATTGATCGCCGCCTCTGTCAGCACCTTCGTCGTCTCCTGGAAGGATGCCGCGGACAGGAAGGAATCTGTTGCAAGAGATGCCTTCGTGATACCGAGCATGATCTGCTCTCCCGTTGCCGGTTCTTTGCCTTCTGCCTCAAGCTGTTTGTTGATATCCTCGAATTCAAGTACATCAACCATTGTACCCGGAAGCAGTTCGGAATCACCTTTCTCCTCCACACGTACTTTCTTCAGCATCTGGCGGACAATAACTTCGATATGCTTATCGTTGATATCAACACCCTGGAGACGGTATACACGCTGTACTTCACGGAGCATGTAATCCTGCACTGCACGCAGTCCTTTGATCTTCAGGATATCATGCGGGTTTACACTACCTTCTGTAAGCTCATCACCCGCTTCAAGCATCTGTCCATCCTGTACTTTGATACGTGATCCGTACGGGATAAGATAAGCTTTTGATTCGCCGGTCTCCTCGTTTGTAACGATAACCTCGCGTTTCTTCTTTGTGTCGCTGAGAGTTGCTCTTCCGGCAAACTCTGTGATGATGGCAAGTCCCTTCGGCTTTCTTGCCTCGAAAAGCTCCTCGACACGGGGAAGACCCTGTGTAATATCATCACCGGCAACTCCACCGGTATGGAACGTACGCATGGTAAGCTGTGTACCAGGCTCTCCGATGGACTGAGCCGCCACGATACCGACTGCCTCTCCGACCTGAACGACTTCTCCGGTCGCCATATTCGCACCGTAGCACTTCGCGCAGACACCGTTCTTGCAGCGGCAGGTAAGGATCGTGCGGATCTTCACCCTGCTGACCGGTTCGCCGTTTTCGTCCACACCCTTTTTCATCACCTGTTCCGCACGGCGCGGTGTGATCATATGGTTTTTCTTCACGATGACATTTCCTTCTCCGTCTTTGATATCCTCGCAGGAGAAGCGTCCGGTGATACGGTCCTGAAGGCTCTCGATCTCCTCGTTTCCATCCGTAAATGCATGTACATACATTCCCGGAATCTCCTCGTCCGGTCCAACACAGTCTGCATCGTGGATGATGAGCTGCTGAGATACATCGACCAGTCGTCTGGTCAGATATCCGGAATCGGCGGTACGAAGCGCCGTATCGGACAGACCCTTACGCGCACCATGAGCGGACATGAAATATTCCAGTACGTCAAGACCTTCACGGAAGTTGGATTTGATCGGCAGCTCGATGGTACGTCCTGTCGTATCCGCCATCAGCCCTCGCATACCTGCAAGCTGTTTGATCTGCTTGTCAGATCCACGAGCTCCAGAATCCGCCATCATATAGATATTATTGTATTTATCAAGACCTGAAAGCAGCGCGTCCGTCAGTTTGTCATCCGTTGCCTTCCACGTCTCAACGACTTCTTTGTAGCGCTCTTCCTCGGTAATAAGACCACGCTTGTAGTTCTTCGTGATCATGTCCACTGTATTCTGTGCGTCCGCGATCATCTGCGGTTTCTCCGGAGGCACTGTCATATCGGAAATAGAAACCGTCATGGCAGCTCTCGTGGAGAATTTATATCCGATCGACTTTACGTCATCCAGCACTTCCGCGGTCTGCGTAGCGCCGTGTGTATTGATGACCTTCTCAAGGATCTGTTTTAACTGCTTCTTTCCTACATGGAAGTCAATCTCCATGAGAAGCTCGTTTCCTGGTACTTCCCTGTCTACAAATCCGAGATCCTGAGGAATGATCTCATTAAAGAGCAGTCTTCCCAGAGTCGCGTCGATGGTCCCTGATTTTACAGTGCCGTCCGGCATGGTCCTGGACACGCGCACTTTGATCTGTGAATGCAGCGTAATATAACCGTTCTCATATGCAAGGATCGCCTCGCTCACGCTGCGGAAGAACATGCCTTCTCCCTTTGCTCCCGGTCTTACCTGGGTCAGATAGTAGATTCCGAGCACCATATCCTGAGAAGGAACGGCAACCGGACCTCCGTCTGAAGGTTTCAGCAGGTTGTTCGGTGAGAGCAGAAGGAAGCGGCACTCTGCCTGCGCCTCTACAGAGAGCGGTACATGGACAGCCATCTGGTCACCGTCGAAGTCCGCGTTGTATGCGGTACAAACAAGTGGATGCAGCTTGATCGCCTTACCCTCCACAAGGATCGGCTCGAACGCCTGGATACCAAGTCTGTGGAGCGTGGGGGCACGGTTCAGCATAACAGGGTGCTCCTTGATGACCTCCTCGAGCACATCCCATACCTCCGGCTGAAGTCTCTCCACCATTTTCTTCGCATTCTTTATATTGTGAGCCGTGCCATTTGCCACAAGTTCTTTCATAACAAAGGGCTTGAACAGCTCAATTGCCATCTCATTCGGCAGTCCGCACTGATAAATCTTCAGTTCCGGTCCGACGACGATAACGGAACGTCCGGAGTAGTCAACACGTTTTCCAAGCAGGTTCTGACGGAAACGTCCGGATTTACCTTTCAGCATGTCTGACAGCGATTTCAGGGCTCTGTTTCCGGGTCCTGTCACTGGACGTCCGCGGCGTCCGTTGTCGATCAGGGCATCTACCGCCTCCTGGAGCATACGTTTCTCATTTCTCACAATGATATCCGGAGCGCCCAGTTCCAGCAGTCTCTTCAGACGATTATTTCTGTTGATGATCCTTCTGTACAAGTCATTCAGATCAGAGGTAGCAAAGCGGCCTCCGTCCAGCTGTACCATCGGACGCAGATCCGGCGGGATCACCGGTATCGCACTCAGGATCATCCACTCCGGTCTGTTTCCGGATTCGCGGAACGCCTCTACTACTTCCAGACGTTTTACGATCCTCGCGCGCTTCTGTCCTGTGGCATGCTCCAGCGCTTTCTGCAGTTCATCGTACTCTTTTTCAAGATCGATGGCTTCCAGGAGTTCTTTGATCGCCTCAGCGCCCATTCCTACCCGAAACGCGCCGCTGCCCCATTTTTCTCTCTCCTCCTGATACTCTGCCTCGGACAGGATCTGCTTGTTCTGCAGATCTGTCTCTCCCTTATCCAGGACAATATATGAGGCAAAGTACAGTACTCTCTCCAGCGTCCTCGGAGAAATATCAAGTATCAGTCCCATACGGCTGGGAATTCCCTTAAAATACCAGATATGAGATACAGGAGCGGCAAGGGCAATGTGCCCCATACGCTCACGCCGCACACTCGATTTGGTGACCTCAACTCCGCATCGGTCGCAGACAACGCCTTTATATCGGATCTTTTTGTATTTACCGCAGTGGCACTCCCAGTCCTTGCTAGGGCCAAAGATCCTCTCGCAGAACAGTCCGTCCTTTTCCGGCTTCAGTGTCCTGTAGTTGATCGTCTCCGGTTTGGTGACCTCACCTCTGGACCACTCAAGGATCTTTTCCGGTGAAGCCAGCCCGATTTTGATCGCATCAAAAGTTAACGGCTGATATTGTTGTTCATTATTGTTTGGCATAGAATCGGCTCCTCCTATTCTTCCTCGTCACCCAGATATTCGTCAAAACTGATCTCTTCCTCTCCGAGATCGCTGTCGTCGGGTTCTGCCTCCGGTTCCACATCCGAAAGCTCCTCGCCCACAAATTCCTGTTCAGTGAATCCATGGTCCCCGAAAGACTCATTCTCATCCCTGTACTTTCTGTCTCCCTCGATGATATGACGCAGATCCGTCTCGCCGTAGTCCACGTTCTCCATAATCTCGACCTCAGTGTTGTCATCGCGAAGCACGCGCACATCCAGCGCCAGAGACTGCAGCTCTTTTAAGAGCACCTTGAAGGATTCCGGTACGCCTGGCTCAGGGATATTTTCACCTTTGATAATCGCCTCGTATGTCTTGACACGCCCCACTACATCATCCGACTTCACAGTCAGAATCTCCTGCAGTGTGTATGATGCACCGTATGCCTCCAGCGCCCATACCTCCATCTCTCCGAAACGCTGTCCGCCGAACTGTGCTTTTCCTCCCAGCGGCTGCTGTGTTACCAGAGAGTACGGTCCGGTAGAACGCGCATGGATCTTATCGTCTACCAGGTGATGCAACTTCAGATAGTGCATGTGTCCGATAGTGACAGGGCTGTCAAAGAACTCTCCTGTCCTTCCATCGCGGAGACGCACCTTACCGTCTCTTGAGAGCGGCACGCCTTTCCAGAGTTCTCTGTGCTCCCTGTTGTCTGACAGGTACTGGAGCACTTCCGGAAGAAGTTCCTCTCCGTGTTTCTTCTCAAACTCATCCCACTCAAGGTTTACATAGTCATTCGCCAGGTCGAGGGTATCCATAATGTCAACCTCGTTTGCCCCGTCGAATACCGGAGTGGAGATGTTGAATCCCAGCGCCTTTGCCGCAAGGCTCAGATGGATCTCCAGCACCTGTCCGATGTTCATACGCGACGGCACACCCAGCGGGTTAAGCACGATATCCAGAGGACGTCCGTTCGGAAGGAACGGCATATCCTCTACCGGGAGCACACGGGAAACGACACCCTTGTTACCATGACGTCCCGCCATCTTGTCTCCCACTGAGATCTTTCTCTTCTGTGCGATGTAGATCCTTACCGCCTCGTTCACGCCCGGAGAGAGCTCATCGCCGTTCTCTCTCGTGAACACTTTGGCGTCTACCACAATACCATATTCACCGTGCGGTACTTTCAGGGATGTATCCCTTACCTCACGTGCCTTCTCACCGAAGATCGCGCGGAGCAGACGCTCCTCTGCTGTCAGTTCAGTCTCTCCCTTCGGAGTCACTTTTCCGACAAGGATATCTCCTGCGCGGACTTCCGCTCCGATGCGGATGATCCCTCTCTCGTCAAGATCTTTCAGAGCGTCGTCGCCGACACCCGGGATATCCCTTGTGATCTCCTCCGGTCCGAGCTTTGTGTCTCTCGCCTCTGCCTCATATTCCTCAATATGGACAGATGTATATACGTCATCCTGTACCAGTCTCTCACTTAAGAGAACGGCATCCTCGTAGTTGTAACCTTCCCATGTCATGAATCCGATCAGCGGGTTCTTTCCGAGAGCCATCTCTCCGCCGGATGTAGACGGGCCGTCCGCGATAACCTGTCCAGCCTCGACTCTCTCTCCCTTGTCCACGATCGGTCTCTGGTTATAGCAGTTGCTCTGGTTGCTTCGCTGGAACTTGGTCAGCTTGTAGGACTGCTTTGTGCCGTCGTCATGTCTCACCACGATCTCGGTGGAAGTAGAACTCTCCACAACGCCCGCCTGCTCTGCCACAACGCAGACGCCGGAGTCAACCGCAGCCTTGACCTCCATACCTGTTCCCACAACAGGAGCCTCTGTCGTGAGGAGCGGAACCGCCTGACGCTGCATGTTAGATCCCATCAGCGCACGGTTCGCGTCATCGTTCTGAAGGAACGGGATCAGCGCCGTAGCGACAGAGAACACCATCTTAGGAGACACGTCCATATAATCGAACTTGTTTCTCTCATATTCCTGAGTTTCCTCGCGGTAACGACCGGATACATTCTTATTTACAAAGTGGCCTTCTTCATCCAGAGGCGTATTCGCCTGAGCCACATGATAATTATCTTCCTCATCCGCCGTCATGTAGACAACCTCGTCCGTGACGCGCGGGTTCTGCGGATCTGTCTTATCGATCTTGCGGTACGGAGCCTCGATGAATCCGTATTCATTGATCCTCGCGTAACATGCAAGGGAGTTGATCAGACCGATGTTCGGACCCTCGGG
>DWUT01000265.1 GCA_019120615.1 Candidatus Mediterraneibacter norfolkensis | reverse complement strand
GTCTTTTTCTTTCCCTCCACCAGCTCATTCGGTCCGTACTTTTCTCTGTGCTCCTTCACCTGTTCTTCAGTGAGAGGCTCAGTAGAACCGTTAAGCTCTTTCATTGTCTCTTCTGCAGACAACTGATAATAGTTTTTCATTTCTCTGACCTCCATTTTCCCCGTGCAATAAAAAAGAGACATTTATTGCACTCTTCTTATTATGCAATAAAAGTCTCACCATTTAATCGCGATACGGATGGATCCACCATCGTACTGACGATATCGCAAACACCTTTTGGGTGCCAGTTACTCCCTTTTACCAAAAACTAATATAAATGATTTTCCTGGATCTGTCAATCATTTTCATACTTTTTTAATATCCGTTCAGCCAACAGGTAAGTTGTGAACAGTATTGCCATCAGGGCTGGGCTGATTTATGTCTGCATAAGATCCGGTCAGGCACGTTTGGTGTCTCTCATTGCTTCAAAAAAAGTATTTCCGAAACTCCGGCTCCTATTCCACAAGACATTTCACATCTCTTTGTCTTATCACTGCATAAAGAAAAGTCCCATAAACACCGGGTTTACAGGACTTATCATCACCTTATATTATCTTAGAACTCCGCGATCAGCAAATTCCCTGTGCTTCCATTGCGTCAACAACTTTCTCGAATCCAGCAATGTTTGCTCCTACTACGTAGTTGCCTTTGAAGCCGTACTTCTCAGCAGCGTTAGCCGCGTTGTGGCAGATATTTACCATGATGTCTTTCAGTTTTGCGTCAACTTCCTCGAAGGACCAGCTCAGACGCTCGCTGTTCTGTGACATCTCCAGTGCGGATGTAGCAACACCGCCGGCATTTGCAGCCTTTCCAGGTGCGAACAGAACGCCGTTCTGCTGCAGATACTCTGTAGCCTCGATCGTTGTCGGCATATTCGCGCCCTCTGCTACGACTTTGCATCCGTTCTCAACAAGCATCTTCGCATCGTCGAGAAGCAGCTCATTCTGAGTTGCGCACGGAAGAGCAACGTCAACTTTCACTGACCATACTCCTCTTCCCTCATGATACTCTGAGTTCGGACGGTATTTCTTGTACTCTGTCAGTCTTGCGCGGTTTACTTCCTTGATCTCTTTCAGAGCGGCAACATCGATTCCTTCCGGATCATATACCCATCCGTTGGAATCGCTTACTGTAACGACCTTTGCGCCCAACTCCTGCGCCTTCTCTGTAGCATAGATGGCTACGTTTCCGGAACCGGATACCGCAACTGTCTTTCCTGCAAGCTCCATTCCGTTGAGTTTCATCATCTCGTCCGTGAAGTACAGAAGTCCGTATCCTGTTGCCTCAGTACGTGCAAGAGATCCGCCATAAGAAAGTCCTTTTCCTGTGAGAACACCTTCGTAAACGCCACGGATTCTCTTATACTGGCCGAACATATATCCGATCTCTCTTGCTCCTGTTCCGATATCCCCGGCCGGAACGTCTGTGTCTGCGCCGATATGTTTGCAGAGCTCTGTCATAAAACTCTGGCAGAATGCCATGATCTCTCTGTCTGATTTGCCCTTTGGATCAAAATCAGAACCACCTTTTCCTCCACCAATCGGAAGACCTGTCAGTGAGTTTTTGAAAACCTGCTCAAATCCAAGGAATTTAATGATACCCAGGTTTACGGACGGATGAAGGCGAAGGCCGCCCTTGTACGGTCCGATCGCGCTGTTGAACTGTACGCGGTATCCTGTGTTCACATGAGCCTGTCCGTTGTCGTCAACCCACGGAACACGGAATTTAATCTGTCTCTCAGGCTCTGTCAGTCTCTCAAGAAGAGCTTCTTTGCGGTATTTCTCCTCATTTGCCTCGATCACCGGGCGAAGAGATTCCAGCACTTCTTTTACTGCCTGATGGAATTCCGGCTCAGCCGGGTTCTTCTTCACGACTAAATCAATTACTTCATCAACGTAAGACATCTCAATTACCTCCTGAAAATATAAAGTAGTGTCACTGTTTTTCCGGCAACTCCGGATTCCCCGTTTTCCCAATCACCGGAACTGCCAAAAGGCACATTCCGGAATTGTAAGCGGCCGCTAAGGTCTCGGGAAAGCCCGGACTTTGGCTCGCCGCCGTTGCAAAAAAACAGCGGGCAGACAATCCACCCGCTGACAGACACCATTGTCTACCTGTTTATTTTACTGTCAAAATGCATGAATGTCAATTAAAAGTTTCATTATTTTACAGTTTTAGCACTTTATCTTGATAAATTTGCAGGAAAGAGCGCGATCTGTTTCAAATTTCCCCCAGCATTCTACAGAACTGAAAAAGGGAGTGCCGGTTACAGCTTCAGCCTTCCACCGGCACTCCCTTCAAGTGCACATTAATTATATTTACGTTTTCTAGCAGCTTCAGATTTTTTCTTACGTCTTACGCTTGGCTTCTCGTAGTGTTCCCTTTTGCGGATTTCCTGCTGAATGCCAGCTTTCGCACAGCTTCTTTTGAATCTGCGTAAAGCGCTGTCTAACGTCTCGTTTTCTTTAACGATTACATTTGACATAGTCTCACACCTAACCTCCCCTCCAGCCTGGTATTGTGCATCATACGACTGTTCGGGTATATTTATTGCACTACAAAAGATTATAGCATATTTTTCTTTTCCGTCAACTGTTTTTTCTGCAAATCTCTTGAAAATTTCGCCAAATTTTTTCTTTTCTTTTTTTAACGCATTGTGCTATAATTTATTAGGCAATGAGCAGCTTTTTGCGTAAGTCCGATTGCGGACGCCGCAGAAAGCTGCTTTTTTTATTCCCGCGAGCAACGAGTCAAGCGGACATGCCTGCATGTCATTTGGTGACTGCCGCGAAGGTCAAAGCTCCCGATGTCTGCATCGTGGTCTTTGACTGCCACAAATTTTATATCTCTGAGGAGGACGACTATATGAAGGACCAACAAGTCAAACTGTGGAATAAGGATTTTGTGCTGATCATCGTGATCAATTTCCTTGTTTTCATGAACCATCTGATGATTCTTTCCACATTCCCCTTTTACATTGAGCACCTTGGCGGTTCCGAGGCGGTGTCCGGACTTGCGGCGGCTCTCTTTTCAATCATTGCCGTTGTATTCCGTCCGGTCATTGGATGGATGCTGGATAACGGAAAAAGAAAAGTAATCCTGATCACAGGGCTCTGCGGAATGGCGCTGATGCCCGTTGGATACCTGGTATTGGCCACAATCTACCTCGCTTTTGTATGCCGTATGATCCACGGAGCGTCTCTGGCATTCTCGAACACTTCGACGTCTACAATCGCTACGGACATCATTCCAAAACCCCGGTTTGCCGAGGGAATGGGGATGTTTGGAATGGCAACCGCCCTTGCAACCGCTGTCGCGCCTGCCCTTGGACTGGCGCTGATGGATTCCATGGGATTCACAACACTGTTCCTGTTTGCAGCGCTCTCCATCGTAATCGCACTGATCCTGTTTCTGATGCTGAAAACGCCGAAAGTCAAAGTGGAGAAAAAACCCTTCTCCCTGAAAGGACTGATCGATAAAGATGCGGTTCCGGCGTCCGCTACGGCACTTGTTTTCATGCTGACCTACGGTGCGCTGGAAAACTTTACGGCCAAATTCGCAGCCGAACAGGGACTGCCCAGCGGAGGCATCTTCTTCGCCGTCATGGCAGCCGCGCTTCTCGCAACGCGTCTGCTGGCCGGAAAGGTGACAGACCGCCACGGAGAGAGTGTCTTTGCCTACACGTGCAATGCCGCGATGCTGATCGCATTTCTCATGATGGGACTGTTCCCGAATATCATCACATATCTTCTGGCCGCTGTGCTGGCCGGATTCGGATTTGGAGGGCTGGAACCTGCACTGCAGTCCATGGCTGTAGCCATCGCACCTCCGGAGAGACGGGGAAGCGCCAACTCCACGTTCCTCTGTGCGTACGACATCGGGATCGGCGTCGGAGGAGGGATTGCAGGAGTGCTGATCTCCTCTTTCGGATACAATCACATGTTCGTCATGATGACAGTATTTAATATCCTTTCTGTCATCATCTATGTGATCTGGGGAAAGAATCATCCGTCCTCCTTCACTTACCGAAAAAAACACAGTGCCGAAATGAATTGATCTATGCCAAAGCCGAAGAAGGAAGAGATGCCGGTCAGGCCCATCTCTTCCTTCTTTTTTTCATACGCTTTATTTTATCTGCTCTTCCAGCACCTCCGCCGCTTTCTCTAGGGCGTCTTTAATGCCTGCCGGATTCTTTCCGCCTGCCTGCGCCATGTTCGGGCGTCCACCGCCTCCACCGCCGACACAACCGGCGATACCTTTGACAAGGTTGCCCGCATGGGCTCCCGCCTTCATCGCACCGTCTGTAGCTGTAGCCATCAGGCTTACCTTTCCGTCGTTTGCAGACGCAAGGACAACGATACCCTCGCCCAGTTTCTCTTTAAGCTGATCGCCCAGATCTCTGAGGCCATTCATATCCACGCCGTCCACCTCTGCGGCGAGGAGTTTCACACCTTTTACTTCTTTCACCTGATCCATGACATCGCCCACTGCATCCTGTGCCATCCTGCTCTTCAGGCTCTCGATCTCACTATGGAGCGCTTTGTTTTCGCTCATCATATGTGTGATCTTGTCCGCAAGGCTGTCAGGCGTTGCCTTCAGAAGATGTGCTGCATTCTTCAGCTTCTCTTCCAGATCGTTGTAATAGTTCATGAGTCCCTCTGAGGTAAGCGCCTCGATCCTGCGCACCCCTGCTGCGACTCCGGTCTCGGAGATGATCTTGAACGCCATGATCTCTGAAGTATTGCTCACATGAGTACCACCACAGAACTCAATAGAAAAGTCTCCCATGTTGACAACACGGACGATATCCCCGTATTTCTCTCCAAACAGAGCCTGTGCTCCGGTCTTTCTCGCCTCCTCGATAGGCATGTTCTTTACGACTACCGGGAGCGCTTCTCTGATCTTTTCGTTGACCATATCCTCGACTTTCTTCAGTTCCTCCGGCGTCATCGCAGAGAAATGAGTAAAGTCGAAGCGGAGACGGTCTTCGTTCACACTGGATCCCGCCTGTTCTACATGAGTACCGAGAACAGTCCGGAGCGCTTTCTGAAGAAGATGTGTTGCACTGTGGTTTCTCGCGGAAAGAGCACGTTTCTTAGCGTCTACCTCAAGGGAAACCTTGTCTCCTGTCTTGATCATGCCCCTGGTCATGACACCGATGTGGCCGATCTTGCCGCCCAGGAGTTTCACTGTATCTTCTACTCTGAATTCTCCGTCCGCAGTGCGGATAAAGCCTGTATCCGCTTCCTGACCGCCGCTGGTCGCGTAAAACGGAGTCTCGTTTACAAAGATTGTCCCCTTCTCGCCGTCAGACAGAGCGTCAACGATCTCTGTCTCTGTGGTCAGCACCGTGACGTCAGACTCATATGTCAGGTGATCATATCCCACAAAAGTACTGGTCACAGACGGATCGATGGACTCATATACCGTCACGTCAGCGCCCATGTAGTTTGTCACTTCCCGGGCGTCACGCGCTTTTTTTCTCTGGACTTCCATGCATTTCTGGAATCCGTCTTCATCCACGCCGATGCCTTTCTCCTCCAGGATCTCTTTCGTCAGATCAAGCGGGAATCCGTACGTGTCATAAAGGCGGAACGCGTCTTCTCCTGCCAGCGTCGTCTTTTTCTCAGACTCCAGTTTTCCGATCAGATCGGACAGGATTCCCAGGCCCTGGTCGATGGTCTTATTAAACTGCTCTTCCTCTTTCGTGATCACATTGAGGATGAACTCTCTCTTCTCCTCCAGTTCCGGATAACCGTCCTTTGAGCCTTCGATCACGTTCTCAGCCAGCTCCGGCAGGAATCCTTTATGGATGCCGAGAAGTCTTCCGTGGCGGCATGCTCTTCTTAAAAGACGGCGAAGGACATACCCCCTTCCCTCATTAGATGGCATGATACCATCGGAGATCATAAATGTAACGGAACGGATATGGTCCGTGATGACACGGATCGATACATCGTCCTTGTACTCTTTGCCATATTCCTTATCTGCCAGACGGCACACATGATCCCTCAGCGCCTTGATGGTATCCACATCAAAGATAGAGTCCACATCCTGCACTACGGAAGCAAGACGCTCCAGACCCATTCCGGTATCGATGTTCTTCTGCTCCAGTTCGCTGTAATTTCCATTTCCGTCGTTGTCGAACTGTGTGAACACATCGTTCCAGATCTCCATATAGCGGTCGCAGTCGCAGCCTACTGTACAGTCCGGCTTGCCGCATCCGTATTTCTCACCTCTGTCATAATATACTTCCGAGCAGGGACCGCAGGGACCGGAACCGTGCTCCCAGAAATTATCCTCTTTTCCAAATTTAAAGATCCGCTCCGCCGGAATTCCAATCTTCTTGTTCCAGATCACGAATGCCTCGTCATCATCAACATAAACAGACGGATACAGGCGGTCAGGATCAAGTCCGACCACATCGGTCAGGAATTCCCATGTCCACTGGATCGCCTCTTCCTTGAAATAATCGCCGAAGGAGAAGTTTCCCAGCATCTCAAAAAAAGTCCCGTGACGCGCGGTCTTTCCCACATTCTCGATATCTCCTGTCCGGATACATTTCTGACAGGTAGTCACTCTTCTTCTGGGCGGGATCTCCTGCCCTGTGAAGTATGGTTTCAGGGGTGCCATCCCTGAATTAATGAGCAGAAGGCTCTTGTCATTGTGCGGCACCAAAGAAAAACTCTTGAGAGCCAGATGTCCTTTGCTCTCAAAGAACTCCAAAAACATTTTCCTTAACTGGTTTACTCCGTATGGCTGCATTGTCCTAATCCTCCTCTTTCGCTCCAAAAAGCCATTCTATAATATATCACAGGCTCAGAAATTTGTAAAGCGGGCGACCCGAAAGTCTCTGCTCCCGGGATGCCCGCTTTTCCAGCTGTTTTCCAGTTCCTTTTTCTAATCCAGTTCAATCTCTTCCAGTTCCTTCGGAGGAATCGCACGGCTGGAATTCTGCACGTATTTTGCCAGATCCTTTTTCGCTGTTGCCACCGGGATATTTGTTCCCGCCCCTGCGATGCATCCACCTGGGCATCCCATCCCTTCGATCAGGCAGCCGTTCAACTTTCCGGCCTTGGCAAGCGTGAGGATCTTCCGGCACTCCGCCAGTCCTTCCGCATGCTCGATATTCACCTGTACATCAGGATAATATTCGTTGATACATTTTTCAATGGCATGGGCAACGCCTCCCGCACAGGCGTATCCTCTTCCTGCTCCGGTGGCGTCGTGAAAAGAGGACTCCGCTTCATAGCTGCTCAGATCGATCCCTTTCGCATCGAACATGGCCTGCATTTCCTCAAATGTGACAACAAAATCCACATCACTCCGAACACTTCTTCTCGAAGCCTCCAGCTTCTTAGACGCACAGGGTCCTATGAAGACCACCTTCGCATTCGGGTGCTCCTGTTTGATCGTCCTGGCTGTCGCCACCATAGGAGTCAGCTCCTGGGAGATCTCATCGATCACATCCGGAAAGAATTTCTTTGCCATCACCGCCCAGGACGGACAGCAGGATGTCAGAAGGAAGGGAAGCTCGCCGGTGACCACCTTCTGTACATAGTGGTGCGCCTCAGCGACAGCGCCGATATCCGCTCCCAACGCCACTTCATAAACCTCGGAGAATCCCAGTTCGCCCAGTGCAGCTTTGATATTTCTCGGTGTGATGCTGGGGCCGAACTGTCCTACAAAGGCCGGCGCGATCTCCGCGATGATCTCCTCACCTTCCGTCAGTGCTCTGGCGAGCTGGAAGATCTGTGATTTGTCAGAGATGGCTCCAAATGGACAGTTCACCATGCACATCCCACAGGAAACACATTTCTCATTATCGATGAGAGCCCTCCCGTACTTATCAGAAGTGATGGCGTTCACACCGCAGGCTTTCTGGCAAGGGCGCTCTTTCTTTGCAATGGCGTCATAAGGACAAACCGATTTACATTTTCCACATTTGATACACTTCTCCTGATCGATGACAGACTTTCCGTCCACCATGGAGATTGCCCCTCTGGGGCACACTTCCTGGCAGGGATGAGCCAGACATCCCCGGCACATATTACTCACCTCATACTTATTCTCCTCACAGCTGTCGCAGGCAGAAGGGATGACCTGCATCAACGGCGGCTCATAATATTTCTCCGAGATATTGCTTGCCTCCACTCCTGCGGTCAGGTGGACCGGCTTATTCTCCGGGCGAAGGGACAGCCCCATGGCAAGCCGGAGCCGTTCCCTGACGATGGCGCGGGAGCGGTAAGTACTCTCCCGGTACTTCGGCGTATCGTCGTTTACGATCTCATAGGGAATTGCCTCCATGTCGTCAAGCAGGGTGGAAGCATCCGCCTTAAATCCCAGTTTTGCAACCTCTGTAAAGACACGGCGTCGGATCGTCCTTACGGTAGTCTGTAATCCTCTCATCATAGGTCAGTTTCCTCCTTCAAATAATTTCTGTGCATAGTGTACGGACTGCATGGCGTCTTTTCCGTAGAAATCTGCGCCGATCATGTCCGCGTAATCCTGGTTCAATACAGCGCCGCCCACCATGACCCGGCATCCGGGCGCTTTTTCCCGAAGCTGTTTTATGGTCTCTTCCATACTCACCACCGTAGTGGTCATAAGAGCGCTCAAACCAACAAGGCGGACATTTTTCGAAAGGACTGTCTCCACAATCTGCTCCGGAGGGACGTCCTTCCCCAGATCAATAACATCAAAACTGTAGTTCTCCAGAAGAACTTTGACGATATTTTTCCCGATATCATGGATATCTCCCTTTACCGTTGCCAGAACCACTGTCCCGATCTTCTCCTGTACCTCGCCGCTCTGATCCATCCGGTCTTTGAGAACGGCAAACGCACTCTTGGCCGCCTCCGCACTCATCAGAAGCTGGGGGAGGAACACGGTTCCTTTCTCAAATCCTTCTCCCACCCGGTTCAGTGCCGGGATCAGTTCCGAGTTGATGATGTCCAGAGGCTCCTGCTCCTCCGCCATGGCCAGAGTGACGCTGTGAGCATCCTCTTTCAGACCTTTGACGATCGCTTCCTGCAGTCCCATGCTGCTTTTTCCTGTCTGAGCTGCCGTGGACACAGCCGGAGCCGCAGAAGCATACTTTCCAATGTAGTTCTCACAGTTCGGATCCAGGTTCATCAGTGCATGGTACGCATACCAGGCTCTCATCATCTCCTCCGAAGCGGGGTTGATGATGCCGGCGGAAAGCCCATTCATCATCGCCATCGTGTAAAATGAGGAGTTGATCACCGGGCGTGAGGGCAGACCAAAAGAAATGTTGGATACTCCCAGCACAGTACAGACATGCAGTTCATCCCGCAGTCTCCTCAACGTCTCCAGCGTCACCTTTGCCCCCTCGGGCTCAGAACTGATGGTCATGGCAAGCGCGTCGATGACAATATCTTTCTTTTTGATCCCGTACTTCTCCGCCTCCCGGATGATCTTCTCCGCGATCCTCACTCTTCCGTCCGCGTCACCGGGGATCCCGTCTTCGTCGAGAGTCAGGCCGATGACCACTCCGCCGTATTTTTGAATCAGAGGAAAGACAGTATCCATAGATTCCTGTTTTCCGCTCACGGAGTTCACCATGGCCTTGCCGTTATAGATACGCAGAGCTGCTTCCATGGCTTCGCCGTCCACAGTATCGATCTGAAGAGGCAGATTGGTCACGCTCTGAAGCTCCTGCACTACTTCCTTCATCAGGACCGGCTCGTCGATATCCGGCAGCCCCACATTGACGTCCAGTATATGAGCGCCGTTGTCCTGCTGGGTGATCCCCTCCCTTAAGATATAGTCCAGGTCATGCTCCTTCAGCGCCTGCTTGAATCTTTTCTTTCCGGTAGGGTTGATCCGCTCGCCGATGATCTTTGATCCACTCCCGAGAAATACACTCTGTCCGTAGGATGAGACAACAGTAAACTCTTTCTCTTTCACGGGGACGATCGGGATCTCCCCACAGAGTTCTCTCATTTTCCGGATATGGCCGGGCGTTGTGCCGCAGCACCCCCCGATCACAGCGGCTCCCATCTGTGTGATCCGCTTCATCAGCCCCGCAAACTGTTCCGGATCCACATCATAGTAAGTCTGTCCATCCCGCTGTTTCGGAAGTCCCGCATTGGGCTTCACGATCACGGGCAGAGAGGAATATTTCAGAAACTGCTCCAGCACGGGGAGCATCTGTTCTGGTCCCATGCCGCAGTTGATGCCGATGGCATCCGCCCGGAGTCCTTCCAGAAGAGCCACCACGGAAGGCACATCCGCTCCGGTCAGGAGTTTCCCTCTCTCGTCGAAGATCGCTGTGGCGAAGACAGGAAGAGAGGTGTTTTCTTTCGCTGCCAGAACTGCCGCTTTCAGCTCGTATGTATCGCTCATCGTCTCGATATGGATCAGGTCGGCTCCCGCCTCCTCCCCCCAGACCATGACCTCCTTAAACGCCTCATAGGCAGTCTCGAAATCCAGGTCTCCCATGGGCTTTAACAGCTTTCCGGTTGGACCGATATCCAGCGCCGTATACACAGTCCGCCCGGTTCCCGCTTCCTCCGCCGCTTTCTTTACGTTCTCAACGCCCTTCTTTACAATCTCCTCCAGGGAGCATCCGTCGTCGTGAAACTTCAGTGCGTTGGCGCCGAATGTATTCGTGAGGACAATATCGCTTCCTGCTTCAATATAGGATCTGTGTATGTCCCGGATCACATCAGGATGGATGAGGTTCCAAGTCTCGGGCAGTTCTCCGGGGCCCAGTCCTCTCTCCTGAAGCAGGGTTCCCATGCCTCCGTCAAAAAAGAGAAGTTCTTTTCCAAGTCTGTCTTTTATCATATCTGTATCCTTTCTTTTTCTGCCGTGTTCCTGCCATCTTCTGTGTTTACCGCCGGAAGGAGCAGTCCTTCTTCCCACATGTCTCACACCCGGACACAGGACAGTTCATCCTGAGTTTTCCTGCTCCGATCAGTGCGGTCACCGATTTCGTAGGCGTCATCATGAAACTGTCCGTCATGGTAAGGCCAATGGTCTTCGCGCAGTCCAGCATACGCATGAGTGTCTCCTGATGGCTGATATCGAAATCACCGTAACCAGGGCTGAAACGGGGACGCAGGTACATGCCTTCCTTTCCCATCTCCTCCCCTATCTTCTCCTGACATTCGTCACAGTATTCTTCCAGAAGCGCCGCAGCACACGCCTGCAGCACAGCCGCCTTCGCCATATTGGTCAGGGAAGTCCTGGTGATCAGCCGGTCCACGCCGGTTCCCAGAGTTGCCCCGAACAGGATGACTTTTTCGCATCCTTTCAGATTTCTTCCCAGGCTCCTGCTTTTGATATCCATCGGACCGATCACGATCCTGTCTTCCGCCGTCTGCTCCACATCAAAAACACGGTGAACCGACTTCTTCCCGGCTTCCCGGTCCAGGTCTTCAAACGATTCCCGGATCAGCGCCAGAGTTCTGTCATCCACCGCATTTTTTCCGAATCCCAGATAACGGACGGCTTCTTTTTCCCGTCTTTCCATATTCGCTCCTAACATGTGATGATCTCCGAAATATTGCTTATGATCGCAGCCGCAACCTCCGGCTTATTCATCGAATAAATATGTATATTCTTCACGCCGTTCGCCAGCAGATCGATGATCTGGTCCGTGGCATAGGCAATCCCCGCCTGCTTCATGGCCTCAGGGGAACTTCCAAACCGGTCGAGGATCGAGAGGAACCTCCTCGGGAACACAGTTCCGGAAAGTTCCTGGCTGCGCTTCATCTGTGACGCGCTGGTGATCGGCATAATGCCGGGCAGCACCGGCACCGTGATCCCGGCCTCCCGGATCCGGTAGAGGAAATTGTAGTGGATGTCATTGTCAAAAAACATCTGTGTGGTAAGAAAATCCACTCCGCAGTCCACCTTCTGTTTCAGATATCTGATATCATCCGCTTTGTGTTCATTCTCCACATGCCCCTCCGGATAACATGCCGCGCCGATGCAGAAATCACCGTGGCGCCGGATCTCTTCCACCAGTTCCCACGCATAGCGAAACCGGTCTCCGTCCGGGAACGCCATATTCGGCGGAATATCCCCGCGCAAGGCGAGGATATTCTCGATTCCCAGATTTTTCAGATTCTCGATCACGCCCCGCACCTCATTTTTCGTAGAAGAAGCGCAGGTCAGATGAGCCAGACTCAGAACATGGAGATCATCCTTGATGTGGGAGGCTATTTTTGCAGTATTTTTGCTCGTCCCTCCTCCGGCGCCATATGTAACGCTGATAAACGCGGGATCCAGTTTCGCGATCTCATCTGTCGTTGCAAGAACTTTCTCGATCCCGTCATCCGTCTTGGGAGGAAACACCTCAAAGGATATGTGTATTCTTTCTTCGTTCAGTCTGTCAATGATCTTCATTCAGTGTATTTTCTCCTATTCTCCGATAAGGCCCCTGTACAGTTCTTCATATTTTCCTGCCGAAGTCTTCCATGAGAAGTCCTGGCTCATGGCTCTCTCCACAATGTTATTCCAGTCTCTCTTCCTGTCGTAGTAGATCCGCTCCGCATAACGCACTGTACTCAGCATCTCATGAGCATTGTAATTGCTGAAGCTGAAGCCCGTTCCTGTCTTCTCAAACTCGTTGTACGGTTCCACCGTATCTTTGAGTCCGCCGGTCTCTCTGACAATCGGCAGCGTTCCGTAACGAAGGCTCATGAGCTGGCTCAGTCCGCATGGTTCAAACAGGGACGGCATCAGGAATGTATCACAGGACGCGTAGATCTTATGTGAAAGTTCATCTGAGTAGTAGATATTTGCGGAGACCCTTCCCGAATACTTCCATGCAAAATGTCGGAACATGTTCTCATACTTCACATCGCCGGTTCCCAGCACTACGATCTGCACCGCGTCCTGACACAGCTCGTCCATCACATAATCGATCAGATCGAACCCTTTCTGATCCGTCAGACGGGAGACCATACCGATCAGCATTACGTGAGGATCTCTGTTCAGGCCCAGTTCCTCCTGGAGCGCCGTCTTATTCATCACTTTGTTTTTGCGGAAATCCCCGATCGTAAAGTTCTTTGCGATCCGGCTGTCCGTCGCCGGATTCCAGTCGTCATAATCCAGTCCGTTCACGATACCCACCAGATCGTTGGAGCGGGCGGACATCAGGCCGTCCAGACCCTCGCCATAGAACGGCGTCTTGATCTCCTCCGCATAACTCTGGCTTACCGTTGTCACTTTATCCGCATAGACGATACCGCCCTTTAACAGATTGGCGTCCTTGTACGCTTCCATCTTATCCGGAACAAAATAATACTCCGGCAGACCTGTGATCCCTCTGACCGTCTTCGTGTCCCACACTCCCTGAAACTTCAGGTTATGTATTGTCATGACCGTCTTAATCCCGCGGTAATACTCGCCCAGATAACGGAAATTATCAAGGTATACCGGAATCAGGCCTGTCTGCCAGTCGTGGCAGTGGATCAGGTCCGGGCGGAACCCGATAACCGGAAGGATACTCAGCACGGCTTTGGAGAAGAACGCGAATTTCTCAATCCCCCACTTCGGATCCCCGTCATACGGCGCGAAACCGCTGAAATAGTGTTCGTTGTCAATGAAATAGAATGTAATGTCGTTCAGAACCGTCTTCATGATTCCCACATACTGATTCTGGCCCTCGATATCCATATAAAAATGACTCACATACTCCATCCGGTCTTTCCATTCCTGCTTCATACATGTGTATTTTGGAAGAACGACGCGGACATCATATTTCTCTTTATCAAATTCTTTGGGAAGTGAGCCTACAACGTCTGCAAGGCCACCTGTCTTGATAAAGGGTACACATTCTGAAGAAGCAAACAAAATGTTTTTCATACTACTATCCTCCATTTTCTGCAAAATCGCCACACGGCTTTCACTATTGATCATTATACCTCATTTTCCCCATAATGCAAAGGATTTTATTGCTGTACTTCCCTGACTGCGCGCCCCGGACTTCTTCAGTTTCTCCGTCTGTATTCCAGCTGGATCGTATCAGCGATCAGCGCGATAAATTCTGAGTTTGTAGGCTTTCCCTTCCCTGTGCTCACAGTGTAGCCGAACAGCTCATCAAGTGTGTCCAGTTTTCCCCTGCTCCACGCCACCTCGATGGCATGACGTATGGCCCGTTCCACCCGGCTAGAGGTGGTCTGATACTTTTTCGCCACCGTCGGATACAGAACTTTCGTGATCGCGTTGAGCACATCCATGTCTTCCACTGCCATCATAATTGCGTCCCTGAGATAATGATACCCTTTTATATGCGCCGGAATCCCGATCTCATGGAGCATGTTTGTCACGCGTGTCTCCAGATTTTCTCCCCCTGCTGTATTTTCTGTTATGATATCTTCATTTTTTCTTTCTGTATTTCGAGACATTTTTCTGACAGATTTTATCCTGTTCAGCAACATTTCGTTGTTAAACGGCTTCATGACATAGTAATTTGCGCCTTTGTTAAAGGCGTCTTCTGTAATCTTTTCCTGTCCCACCGCTGTGATCACGATAAAATACGGACGTTTGTCTAAACTCGTGTCCTGATTGATGCGCTCCATCACAGTCAATCCGTCCATTTTCGGCATAATCAGGTCGAGAAGAACAACATCCGGCTGTCTGTTTTTGATAATCTGACACATCTCTTCACCGTTCTTTGCTTTTCCTACCAGATTCAGCTCTTTATCCATACCTATGACAGTTTCAATCATGTCGAGGATCCTCTGGTTATCGTCAGCCACGGCCACACTCAAATGCTCCATACTCTTCTCTCCTTCAGACTTTGAGAACCATCCTTTGAAAACGCCACTCGCTTATTATAATGGTCTTAAATTGCGGAATCAAGGAGTTTTTGTAACACTAATTCGACACAAAATTCGACAAATCAGATTATTTTACCTGGTCCAGCATATTTTCGATAAAAATGCCATACCCTTTTGTCGAATCCTGGACAAATACATGTGTAACTGCACCAATCAGTTTGCCATTCTGAATGATCGGACTTCCGCTCATACCTTGTATAATTCCCCCTGTTTTTTCAAGAAGCTCGGGATCTGTCACCTGGATCACCAGGCCTTTATTGATCTCACTCCCTGATCTGTCGATATCTGTCACCTGAATTTCATACTCCTTCAGTTCATTATCGACAAAGCACCGAATCGTGGCACTTCCAGTCTCGATCTCGTCTGTTGACGCGGTCTCTATAGGGATCTGTTCATCAAAAAGCTGATCAATCCGGTCAACCGTCCCGTAAATCCCTGCCTCTGTATTCTTGTCAATACTCCCCAGGATATTGTAACTGTTGTATACAATAATCCCTTCCATTGTCCCCGGATTCCCGTCCTGCCCTTTCAGGATATCCTGGATACTCGTCTTATACAGAGTTCCTCCTGATACCGACATGAGAACATTGGTGTCCACATCATGGATCCCGTGTCCCAGCGCGCCGAACCTGCTCTGTCCTGTCACAAATGTGACTGTGCCAAGTCCCTGAACATTATCTCTGACCCAGATCCCCAGTCTGTATTCATCCGGTTCGCACTCCACCGGCCGGATCCGCACATCCATCGTCTCTTCCCCTCTCTGAAGGGTGAGCACCACATTTTCACTGTCAAGATGTTCTACCGCATCCAGCAGCTCTGATTTCCCGCTTATCAGCTCGCCGTTTACTGCGGTAATATAGTCTCCGGTCCGGACCAACCCTTCCGCCGGCTCGTACTCTCCGCCGTCGATCCCTTTCATGGTCTCCGTACTCAGGACCATGACGCCGTCCGTCTCCATATAGATTCCCACCGGCATGCCGCCCAGAAGCACAGTCTCCCCCTCCGTTTTCGTACTGGCCTCTGCCTGTCTGATCTCGTTTTCCTGTTCCAGCGCGCCGGCACAGACCCAGCCGGCACAGGCGGCAAACATCAGGAAAACCGCCGTCAGTAGACGTTTTCCCGTCCGCTTCCGGCTTCCTTTCATATCAACCACACCCTTTCCGTATGATCGTACAGGGGAAGCTCCTCTTCCCCTGTACGCCGCGATATCACGGACAGCTCACGGCAAAGCCGTTCGCCGGGCTTATCGCGCAAAAAAGCAGATACAAACCGTATCCGCTTTTAGTATGTGTGGGTGCGCCACATTTCACACTGGTATTATATTTCACTCTTTGCCAGTTGTTTCATCTCTCTGGCACTCTCAAGGATATTTCCCGTGATATTTGCTCCTCCCAGCATTCGTGCCAGTTCCTCTACGGAAGATTCGTCTTCAAGAAGTTCTATCACTGTTTTTACAGAATTTCCTTTGATTTCTTTTTTGATCAGATAATGGGAATCCGCCACTGCCGCGATCTGGGGAAGATGGGTGATGCAGAGGACCTGTCGGCTCTTTCCGATCAGCTTCAGCTTCTCCCCGACCTTTCCGGCTGTGATCCCGGAGATCCCGGTGTCGATCTCATCGAAGATCAGCGTCGGCGTATCCTCTTCATCGGCAAGCACAGTCTTGATGGCAAGCATGACACGGGACAGTTCTCCGCCGGAAGCCACGCTTCCGAGAGGCTTTAACGGTTCCCCCGGGTTCGCTGACATATAGAACTCGGCATCATCCCTCCCCAGCGCGCTGTATCGCCCTGTGTCGATGAGCCGGATCTCAAACCGGGCGTCCGCAAAGTTGAGTTCCTGCATCTGCGATCCGATCTCTTTTTCCAGATCCCGGGCAGCGCGCTCTCTGACAGCGTGGAGCTTTTCTGAAATCTTCGCCACTTTATCCAGCGCTTTTTCTATTTTCCCGTCAAGTTCCTGCATGAAAGAATCATAATCTTCCAGTTCACTTAGTCTCTGCTTTTTCTCGTCACAGTATGCCAGTACATCAGAAACTGTTTTTCCATATTTTGCCTTTAAATGATTTAACAGGTTTAGCCTGCTTTCCGTCTCCTGGAACTCATCTTCGGAAAATTCGAAGCTTTTCGCATATTCTGACAGTTCCCGGTTAAAATCGTTGAGAAGGCTGTCCGCCTCCAGAAGCTGGGCATAGAGCTGGGAGCCCGCCTCGTCAAACTCCGCCGCCTCCTGGAGCGCCCGGATCGCCCGGCTCAGGAAATCGCTGGCGTTGCCCCTTGCGTCCTCCGCCGTATACTGGTACGCCTCCGCCACAGCGGAAGTGATCCGTCTGCTCTCTGTCATCCTGCGGTATTCTTCCTCCAGCTCATCATCCTCTCCTGGCGTAAGCTGTGCTTCCTCGATCTCTTTTATCTCAAATTCCGCAAGGGCAGCTTCTTTCCTCCTGCCCTCCTCGTCTACCGCCGACTCTTCCTTTTTCCGGCAAAGCCTGCGGTATTCCTCAAATGCCGAACGCATTTTTTCAAGCAGAGGTGATGTCTTCTGCTTTGCGTACAGATCAAGAAGAGAAAGATGGTTCTTTTTCTGGAGCAGGTTCTGACTGTCGTGCTGTCCATGGATATCGATCAGCAGTCCGGCCACTGCACGAAGCACAGTCATATTCACTTTTTCTCCGTTGATACGGCTTACGCTCCTGCCTTCCATCAGCTTTCGCCCCAGGACAATGCAGCCGTCCTCCGGGTAAATATCCAGCTCTTCCAGGCGTTTCACGGTCTTTTCATCGTCCACGGTAAATGTGATCTCGACCAGTCCGCTCCTGGTGCCGTTCCTCAGCATATCCGCACTGTACTTTCCGCCCAATGCAAGGTTGACCGATCCCAGAAGAAGAGATTTGCCGGCACCGGTCTCCCCGGTGAGTATATTAAGCCCTTCTGTAAACTCTACTTCTGTCTCGTCGATCAGAGCGAGATTTTTCACGTAAAGATTTTTCAACATAAGCGACACCTATATCCCTTTTGAGACGATCTTCCTTATCTTCTCCATCACTGCCACTGTATCCTCGGTGGTGCGGATAGCGCACATGATCGTATCATCCCCGGCAATACAGCCTACCACTTCATTCCATTTCATGGCGTCAAGCGCCGCCGCAACCGCCATCGCCATGCCCGAGACGGTTTTGATCACAAGTATATTCTGCGCCATATCCATGGATACATATCCGTCCTTCAGAACACGGATATACTTCTCACTCATTCCTTCCTCCGGTCTGTGAAGGATATATTTCTGCTTTCCTCCGTTCACAGATACCTTGGTCAGTTTCAGATCCCGTATGTCTCTGGATACGGTCGCCTGAGTCACTTTAAATCCGGCACGGTTGAGATACTCGGCCAGCTCCTCCTGAGTTTCGATGTCATACTGACTGATAAGTTCAATGATCTTTGCATGACGACTGACTTTCATCTTTTCAGCTTCCTTTCATCTTTTTGCGCATTGTTTTCATAAAGCTCTCCCTGCTCAGTTTCACCAGACGGGTAGTCTCGGGCGCCCTTCGGATACAGACTCTGTCTCCGGTCACAAGAGTCCTCTGTTCTGCGCCGTCAAAACACAGTGAGACCTTTTCCTGTCTGCCGTATCTTCCTTCACAGACCTCAATCTCGATCGTATCCTCTGCCGAGAACACGACGCTGCTGGTATTAAGTGCATGTGAACAGATCGGCGTCATCACGATCATACTCGCGGTGGGTTCCACCACGGGCCCCCCTGCCGAGAGATTGTACCCCGTACTTCCTGTAGGCGTAGAAATGATCACCCCGTCTGCGAGGTATGTATTCAGGAGCGTCCCGTTCACATACAGATTAAACTGCACGATCCGTATCTTTCCCTCTCTCGCAAGGACGATGTCATTCACCGCCAGATCCCGTTTTCCATCGCCGGTCACGCCTTCCAGCATCATCCGCTCCTCAATGTCCGGCACACTGTCAAAAAGCCGGTCCAGCGCCTGACGGAAATCTTTCAGTTCCACTTCCGCCAGATATCCCAGGGTTCCCAGATTGATGCCCAGGAGCGGAAGACTGGCTCTTCCCATATCACGCACGGCCCGGATCAGTGTTCCGTCGCCGCCCAGCACAAGGGCGCAGTCCGCCTCCTCCGGGACGGTTCCGGGAATGATATGCCCCTCCTCATCTTTTCGGGACAGGATGCACTTCTTCCCGTGCCCTTCGATGTAGTCGCGGATCTCATTTGTGATCGCAAAATCTTTATCTTTTAACAAATTTGTGATGATGTAAAAACATTCCATAGCCAACCCCTTCTGATGTCTTATGCGCGGTGCTATTTTGCCAGCGTCTCAAAGGCCTGATCCACGATGTTGTCCAGATCCGCGGCGGGAATTGCCATGCCCGCTTCCTCCGCCGGACATTTCCTGAGATGGATGAGGTATTCGATATTTCCCTCCGGTCCGCGGATAGGCGAGAAGTCGATGGCCCGTATCTCAAATCCGATGGAAACCGCATAGTCCGCCACCTTGTGGATCACTTCACGGTGCGTGCTCTTCTCTCTTACGACTCCCTTTTTCCCCACCTTTTCTCTTCCTGCCTCGAACTGGGGTTTGATCAGCGCCACGATCTCTCCATCTTCCCTCAGATAGTTACGGATCGGTTCCAGCACCTTGGTCAGAGAGATAAAAGAGACGTCAATGGATGAGAAATCAACAGGCTCGCCGATGTCCTCGGGAGTCACGTAGCGGATATTGGTCTTCTCCATGCATACGACTCTCTCGTCCTGTCGGAGTTTCCAGTCCAGCTGTCCCCGCCCCACATCGATAGCAAACACCTTCCTCGCCCCGTTCTGGAGCATGCAGTCAGTAAAACCGCCTGTGGAGGATCCCACGTCCGTACATACTTTATCCTTTACACTGACATCAAAATTATCCATCGCTTTCTCGAGTTTCAGTCCTCCGCGGCTCACATAGGGCATGTTATGCCCTCTCACTTCAATCGCCGCATCCGGCGGGCACGTGCTCCCCGCCTTGTCCTCCCGCTGTCCGTTGACAAAGACGTTTCCCGCCATGATCACTGCTTTCGCCTTTTCTCTGGACTCGGCAAGGTTCCTTTTTACAAGCATTACATCCAAACGTTCTTTCATCTGTTCTTCCTCGTCATCGCATGATACTCTTTCTCAATTTTCTCGGAGACGGACTCACAGTCCAGCCCCACTTCCTTTCGGAGCACATCAACGCTGCCGTGTTCCACATAATCGTCCGCGATGCCGAAGTTCAGGACCCTGACCGTTTTCTCTTTGCCTGAGAGATACCTCAGCACCTGTTCTCCATATCCTCCTGTCAGGACATTCTCCTCGACAGTGGCAAACAGGCTGTGGTCCTTCAGAAGATCATCCAGCATCTCTGTATCAAGAGGCTTTACAAAACGTGCGTTTATGAGACTGCAGGACAGCCCGTCCTCTTTCAGTCTCTGTCTCACTCTGTCCGCCAGTTCCGACATATGTCCCACAAAAAGGATCGCGATCTCTTTTTCCCGGAAGAGCAGCTCACTCTTCCCATACTCAATGGGCGCCCGGAACTGCCGCATCCCTTCATACGCTGCTCCTCTCGGATAGCGCAGTGCGATGGGATACGGAAAATCAACGGCAAAACGGACCATGTCCGCCATTTCCCACCTGTTCTTCGGAGACATGACCGTCATGTTCGGGATTGAACTCAGATAGGACAGGTCAAACACACCCTGATGCGTCTCCCCGTCGCTTCCCACAAGGCCGGCACGGTCCACAGCGATAAACACCGGCAGTTTCTGGAGACAGACATCATGGATCGTCTGATCATAGGCTCTCTGCAGGAAGGAAGAATACACCGCGAACACCGGTTTCATCCCGCCCGCGGCAAGCCCCGCCGCAAACGTCATCGCATGTTCCTCCGCGATCCCCACATCAAAAAATCTCTGAGGGAATCTCCCTGCAAATCTGGACAGGCCGGTTCCGTCTGCCATCGCCGCGGTGATCGCCACGACTTTCTCATCCTTCCGTCCGATATCTGTCAGAACCTTGGAGAATACATCTGTGTAAGAATCTTTGTCCGACTTGTCTTTCGGCTCCCCGGTCTCGATCTCAAAAGGTCCTGTTCCGTGAAACCTTGCCGGATTCTCTTCTGCCGGCGGATATCCTTTTCCCTTTTTCGTTATGACATGGACGAGGACAGCGCGGTCCACCCGCTTCGCTTCATTCAGTATTTTCACAAGTTTTCTGATATCATGTCCGTCCACCGGTCCCAGATAGGTAATGTCCATATCTTCAAAAAACATTCCCGGAACAAAAAGCTGTTTGATTCCGCTCTTTGTTTTCTTCACCTGATGGACGATGCGCTCTCCCTTGACAGGGATCCTCTTCAGCGTATCCTCCACGCCTTTTTTCAGATCCGTGTATGCCTGCGCGGTCCGCAGCCCGTTCAGATAACGAGACATACCGCCCACATTCTCGGAGATGGACATGTTATTGTCATTGAGGATGATGATAAAATTGCTCTTGAGTCGGGAAGCATTGTTGAGCGCTTCATACGCCATGCCTCCGGTCAGAGACCCGTCCCCGATCACAGAAACTACATTGTATGTTTCCCCGGTCAGCTCCCTGGCCGCCACATAACCGAGTCCCGCAGAGATCGATGTGGAGCTGTGACCCGTGTCAAAGGCGTCACAGTCGCTTTCCTTGCGTTTCGGGAAACCGCTCATCCCCCCGTATTTTCTCAGATCATCAAAGCCTGCCTTCCTTCCGGTCAGCAGTTTGTGAGTATAGGACTGATGCCCCACATCCCAGATGAGCTTGTCTTCCGGGAGATCAAGAACAAGATGGAGAGCCATGGTCAGCTCCACCACGCCCAGGTTGGAAGCCAGATGTCCCCCTGTCACACTGATCTTTTCGATCAGAAACTGCCGGACCTCATCTGCAAGAATTTTCAGTTCCTCCGGCTGCAGATCTTTTATATCGTTTTCTTTTTGAATCTTTTCCAGTGCCATAAAGAGATCCTCCCTATTTTTCCCGCGAGATAAGAGATATGAGAAGTTCTTTTAAAAAGCCGTCACCGACAGGGAGTTTTTCGAGTTCCCGGACCGCTTCCTCCGTCAGAGATGCGACGTCCTCTCCTGCCTTTTCGATCCCTTTCCATGTCACGTAGGTGGTCTTTTCGTTCTTTTCGTCGCTGTGCACGGGCTTGCCCAGTGTCTCAGAAGTTCCCGTCACATCCAGGATATCATCCTGGATCTGGAAGGCAAGTCCGATCTTTCCCGCAACTTCCTCGATCGTATGGACCGCGCTCTCATCCGCCCCGGCAAGGATGGCTCCCGCCATCATGGAAGCTTCAATCAGGGCGCTTGTCTTGAGCCGGTATATAAAATCCAGTACCTCCCCGGAAACAGCATGTCCCGACTCCTTCACGTCCACGACCTGTCCTCCGATCATCCCGTAGATCCCCGATTTGCGTGACAGGATCTGCAGGGCGCGTCCCACCGCGGCACAGTCCGCGCCTTCTTCATCAAAGGCACGGCAGGCTGTCTCAAAAGCGTAGTTTAAAAGAGCATCCCCGGCGAGGATCCCCATATCCTCCCCGTAGACTATATGCGTCGTTTTTCTCCCTCTTCTGTACTCATCGTTATCCATTGCGGGCAGATCGTCATGGACGAGGGAATACGTGTGTATCATCTCAATGGCGGCCATAAACGGCTCGATCACCCTTTCCTTACCTCCAAAAAGCCGGTACGTCTCCATCATCAGCATGGGACGCAGCCGTTTTCCTCCGGCCATCAGACTGTACTCCATCGCCTCCATGATGATCTTCTGATACCCTTCCTGCGCCGGAAGATATCTTCTCAATATTTCTTCGATATATTCTGTCCGCTTTTTTCTCTCTTCATTAAAATTCATGTGTTTCCCCATCCTCGTCAAGAACCAGTACTTTTTTCTCTACTTCATCGATCGCTTTGTTGCATTTTTTCAAAAGAGTCATGCCTCTGTTGTATAATTCAAACGAGTCTTCCAACGACACGTCATCTTTCTCCATATCCTGTATCACAGTCTCAAGCTGGCCGAACATATCCTCCAGCTTTTCTTTATTCTCTTCCAAACCGTTTTTCCTCCTCCTGCTTACCGGGATATTCCAGCTTCTCTGTTGAATCAACCTTTGCCCGTATCTTTCCGTCTGCCACAAACATGGTCAGGACACTGTCCTTCTCTGTCTGGCTGATACTCCGTACATTTTTCCCCTTTTCATCCTGGATATAGGAATAGCCCCGGCTCAGTTTTTCCAGGGGAGAAAGTCCTTTCATCTTCTCCACACACAGCGCAAGTCTGTGCTTTTCCCGGGTAAGAGCCGTGTCCATCCTCCCTCTCAGAGTATTCTCAAGTTCTGCTGCATACTGTCTCTTCTCATTGAGTTTCTGCCTGGGATGTGCAAGCTTCAGCCTGAGCGCGTATTTCTCTGCCCTGCCCCTCTCCCGGGTGGCCTGATCCAGGATCAGCCGTCGCAGCGTATCTTCGTAAGCGTACAGACTTTCTTTCACCTCACGGTATTCGTAAACGGCAAGTTCCGCCGCCGCTGAAGGAGTAGGCGCCCGCAGATCCGCCACATAGTCAGCAATGGTCGTATCCGTCTCATGCCCCACTGCGGAAATGACCGGGATCCTGCAGTCAAAGATCGCTCTCGCCACCGGCTCCTCATTGAACGCCCACAGATCCTCGATGCTTCCGCCTCCTCTTCCGACGATGATCACATCAACGTGAGCCTTCTCCAGCGCCCGGATCCCCTTCACGATGCTCTGCGCGGCCCCCTCTCCCTGAACCTGAGCCGGATAAAGGATGAGCTGAACATAAGGATTCCTTCTTGTGGAAATATTGATGATATCGCGCACCGCGGCGCCGGTCGGAGCGGTGACGATTCCCACCGTCCGGGCGTACCTGGGGATGGGCTGTTTATACTCCGGAGCAAACATTCCCATCTCGGAAAGTTCCTTTTTCAGCGCCTCAAATCTCTCATACAGAAGCCCTGCTCCGTCCAGAACGATCTCCCGGGCATAGAGCTGATATTTTCCATCCCTCTCATACACGCTGACCGATCCCAGAACGATCACCTGCTGACCTTCCTGCATACGAAAAGAAAGCCCTGACCTGGAGCCTGCGAACATGACGCAGGCGATCGTGCCGGACTCATCTTTCAGTGAAAAATATATATGCCCCGATGTATGATACTTGCAGTTTGACACCTCGCCCTTTACATAGATCCGGTTCAGCATAAAGTCCTGGGTGAACATATTCTTAATATAGGAATTGACCTGCTTTACCGTATAGACATTCTTCATGTTCCCGGCTCCTGCTGTGCGATCTTTCCGAGCACGCCGTTTACAAAGGACGGACTGTCATCCCCGCTGAACTTCTTCGCCAGCTCCACCGCCTCGTTGATCGCCACTCCGGTGGGGATCTCCGCATCCCACTTCATCTCATATACGGCAAGGCGCAGAATCGTCAGATCGACTTTGTTCATCCTTGCTGTCTTCCAGCCTTTCGCGTTCTCGTTGAGGATCCCGTCAATCTCCGGCAGGCGCGCGACAACCGCCTCATATTTTTTCTGAATATACTCCTTGTCTTTCTCCGCCGCATCCTCCAGCGTCTCAAAGTAGTATTTCAGATGTTCCGGCATCTCCTCCGCTTCGTTAAACTCTATCTGGAACAGCATCTTGAAGATGTGCTCCCGAAGTTCCGTTCTGACCATGTCGGCTCCTTTCTCCTGTGTCCTGTATTCTATAAAACTGCTATAACCAAAAAGGATGTCTCGCGACATCCCTTATTATACAGCATATCCTCCTTGCTTGGCAACCGCCGGGACGATCCTATTCCTGATTCTCCATTTCCACTCCCGCGACCTTGATGTTGACGTCCGCAACCTCAAGTCCAGTCATGTTCTCCACGGCATTTTTCACTCTCTCCTGAACTTTCGCCGAGACATCCATGATACTGTAGTTATACTTCAGGTTCAGCGCCAGAGATACTGTGACCACACCCTCAAGAACATCCACTTTCACACCCTTGGAGAGGTTCTTCATCCCCAGCCGGCTGATCAGTTCGTTTGTGATATTGCCGGCCATAGAAGCGACGCCCTCCACTTCCGTAGCCGCCAGCGCCGCGATGATCGCCACGACCTCATCCGCGATCTTAACCTCGCCCAGGCTGGCGTCGTTCTGTATCGTATAGGTATTTCTTTCGTCCTTTGCCATAATCAAAACCTCCTGTTTTGTCTAATATCTTTCTCCATTATATCAAATTACATTCTGATTGCAAAGAGAAAACTACCGCCCTATGAACGTCCGAATTCCGAGAGTACCAGCCCTTCGTTCCTCTCCTCCGTCATCCGGATGCTCCACTCGTGAGCGAACAGAAGAAGCGGCCGGTCTTTCAGATCCTTGATCTTCTTCATATCTGAAGTTCCGCTTAAGTGATCCATATCCACATCCTCATTTTCGATCCAGCGGATATGCTCATAAGGCAGGTTTTCCAGGATGATCTCCACATTATATTCATTTTTCAGGCGGTATTTCAGGACGTCAAACTGCAGGACGCCGACAACGCCCACAATGATCTCCTCCATACCCGTATTATACTCCTGGAATATCTGGATCGCGCCTTCCTGGGCGATCTGATTGATCCCTTTGACAAACTGTTTTCTCTTCATTGTATCCACCTGGCGCACCCGGGCGAAATGCTCCGGCGCAAAGGTGGGAATTCCCTCATAGGCGAACTTCTCTTTCGATGTGGTAAGTGTATCTCCGATGGAAAAGATGCCGGGATCAAACACTCCGATGATATCTCCGCCGTAAGCCTTGTCGATCATCTTCCGCTCGCTTGCCATCATCTGCTGAGGCTGGGAAAGACGGACTTCTTTCTTGCCCTGCACGTGATATACGTCCATTCCCGCCTCAAACTCGCCGGAACAGATTCTCATGAAGGCGATCCTGTCTCTGTGAGCCTTGTTCATATTTGCCTGGATCTTGAATACAAACGCCGAGAAATCTTTCTCCGTCATGGGATCGATAAGCCCGTGATCCGACATTCTCGGAAGGGGTGAGGTCGTCATCTGGAGGAAATGCTCCAGGAAGGTCTGAACACCGAAATTCGTCAGAGCCGATCCGAAAAATACCGGGGAGAGTTCTCCCTTATCCACCAGTGACTGATCGAATTCCGCGGAAGCCCCGTCGATCAGTTCGATCTCCTCCTCCAGATTGATCTTTGCCTCGGTACCCAAAAGCCAGTCGATCTCCGGATTATTGATATCCACCTTTCTGACCTCGCCCATTGTGGTTCCCTTCTTTGTATCCGAGAAAAGCTCCACCTCTTTCTTCGCCCGGTCATAGACTCCCTTGAAGCCTTTCCCGCAGCCGATGGGCCAGTTCACC
>DWUT01000264.1 GCA_019120615.1 Candidatus Mediterraneibacter norfolkensis | reverse complement strand
TGTAATAAATTTAATTTTTTCATATCACCTCTTGACATTTCTTAGCTGGACTTCAGTGGTTCATTCAATACTTCCGTTCCCGGTAATACAAATCTTCCATTCTCTATTAGTATAATGTTTTTGCCCTCTTTTGTCACTACACTTATTTCTTCTAACTCTTCATAAGGTATGGTTATATCTGTGTGGCAGTGGAAGTATGCCTTTGAGACGTCTTCCTTTCTCAGGACAGACACCGAGTTGTCCTTTGCCATGATCTCTTTCCCGTTTGGATTGTAGACCCGGATGTCCTCGCTCCAGGAATAGCAGGTGTCGCCCACCGCGAAATGAGGGCCTGTCTTCTCCGCGATGAGGATGGGCATCTTCTCCTCGATCCCGTATTTTCTCGCTGTCACATAAGCCGTCGTGTTCGTTCCGATGGCAAACTCTCCGAGGGGAAGGGTCTCATGGTTCTTCAGGACATTGTCGTAGATATACTTCCTTCCCTCTTCCCGTGAATCAAAATTGGAACAGCTGTAATCCGTGATCTTTCCGTCTTTAAAGGCAAGCTCAAGATCCCGGTACTCCAGGCCGTCCAGGTACACCCGGCTTACGTTTAAGATTCCGTCCGTTCCCTCCAGGACAGGGGATGTGAATACTTCCCCAACCGGGATGTTCACGTCCGCCACGCAGTTTTCAAACTTCGTCTCCTTCTCCGGATCGTTCAGATGGATAAGCTGTACTCTCAGATCGGTCCGGTTTGCCCCTTTTCCAAGCACATGGACATATTCCCCCTGATCCAGAGCGTCGATCATGGTCTGCTGCACCTTCTCGTAGAGTTTCGCGTCCAGCGTATTGATCCGGATCACCTCATTGAATATCTCCGGGTACTTCTCTCCGATCTCCGGCACCGGCCAGGCGATAATGGTAAAGCTTCTCTCGTCTCCCCGGATATACTCGTTGGTGATCTGTCCGGACCGGCTGTCATACATGAGCGCCAGTTCCCTCTGCGCCTCACTGTATTCCGGAGCTTCCGGCTTGGCTGCCGGAGAAAAAGGCTTTTCTCCGAACGTCTCCATCACGGCAGGACCTGCGAACTGTGCCGCCAGCTCCCTGTTTTTCTCATAAACGGTCTTCATGACTTCCAGTCTGCGCTCGATATACCGTTTATCCATGAAAAGCGCCTGATCCTGTCTGTGGTCATACTCGTACTGCCAGTTTGGAATTGCTCCGAAATATCCAATCTTGTGATGTTCGCGCCTGGTGATCACGCCGGACGCCGCCCGGTAGATGACCGGTTTTAATCCCATTTTCCGGAAGTTTTCCATGGCTGCCCGGATCACCTTTTCAAATCCCAGGCTGTAGCGGATATTGACCACTGATTTCTTTGAGAGATCTTTCCCCGTATTGATAAATCCGATCCGATATCCCTCTGTATATACGTCCGCCATCCTCTGTATGGTCTCCGCCGGGAGCGTTCTCAGATGACGCGCTGTGCCCAGTTCATTTTCTGTGATATATTCTCCGAAACGGTAAAGATATTTATCGTTCTCCAGATCCGCATTTTCGATGATATCCGCCGCGAAGGAATATTCCGGGTCGATCTGCTCTTCAATCCGGTCCGCAAGGAACACGTCACAGTAGTCGCTGGCATACCAGTAAATAATATCCCGGATTTCTTTTGCGTCCGGCTCCTCGGACTCCTCAAAACAGTTGTACACTTCGATGAAAAGTTCGCAGAGGATCGTAAGATAGTCCTTCCTCTCCTCAAAGGCGAAGGGAATGCCCGAGCGCATTTCCGCATAGAGAAGGCTCAGAAGTCTGCCCATATCCTCCCCGAATTTTCCCACGGCATATGCAGGATCCGCATAACTGGTCCCGTAATTCTGAGGAAGAACGTCCCGGTAAAGGATCTCGTTTAAGCTCTGCATCTCCTCAAGGCTGTACCGTTCCCAGGTCCCGTCCCCGATCTTTCTCCTGACGTTTTCCAGTTCCAGAAGAAAGATTGCCGTATCCTGAAAAAAGGGCAGATATTTTTCCGATACTGTATCTTCGGACACGATCCCTCTCAGCCGGTCCACAGCAAGAGCATGTCGCTCCTCGCACTGTTCATTTCTTTCTTTCTGCTTTTCTTTCCAGCTCATTGTCACATCAGTCCTCCTATAAATATAGCCAGAAACAGAATCAGCACAACACCGCTCACCGGCAGCCCGATCCTGCACGTGATATAATTTCTCTCCCTTTCTCTGAATCCCTTTACCGCCGCATTGATTCCCAGAACAGACAGGGCGAAGGCTATCACGGCGATGCCGCCCACGATCCCGGGCGCCGCGCCACGGACCAGATAGGAATACAGGATACATCCGCCAAGTGCGGCGATGGACGCCCCCGCAAGCACGCAGGAGACAACGCCCATATGGGAATGCTTATATTTTGCCTGTCCGTATTTCCTCGCTCCCCGCTTTTTTCTCTCTTTTTCCCGCTGCCTCTCCTCAGCGCTTTTTCCGTTTCCGAGCATAATGTCTTCTCCTTATCGCATTACAGATCATAAATAAAATATATCCGAGCACCCCTCCCAGCGTATTCAGAAGGATATCATCCACATCAAAACTTCCCACTCTCGTGACAAGCTGCATAACCTCCACGCCAAGACTTAAAAGAAGGCTGTAGAACAGTGTCCTGAAAAACCCTCTCGATCTGCTCGCCATTGAAATAAAGAAACCAAAGGGAACAAATATCAGGATATTTCCAACCAGGTTGGAAAACACTGCAAATGCTCCCAGTTCCTCCCGATATGTGATAAACCGTTTGATTTCTTTAAAAAGTTCCAGATTGTAACGGTACTCATCCATCACCCCTTCTCTGCCATACCAGTCCGACAGGAAAAGAAAATAGATCAGAAAACCGATATATAATATAAACAGGATCTTTCCCAGGATCCTGACCCTTTTTGCCTGTTTCTTGTTCACAAGATATTGCCCTTTCCGAGTGTGTTGCAGGGGACAGACCCCTATGAAGAGGGGACAGGCCCCTGTGCAAAGGGGTCTGTCCCTTTTGAAATTAAAACGTTATCTCTTTTTTATGCCGCAGCAGGTTTGCACCGTTCACAATGGAGATGACTCCCGCCGTGATCCCGATGACCAGGACCAGGATTCCGACCACGATATTTCCGGTCCCGCTGCTCTTCATTGTACGATATGCTTTTTCCATATTCTGCGCCTCCTTATTTCACTCCATATTTCTCATAGTATGCATCGATTGCCGCCTTTAATGTATCATCGATGATAACTTTTCCCTTATATGGTCTGTTGTAAAGATATTCCACAACATCTTCCATGGTCACGATCGCCGCTGTGTCAAATCCGTACAGATCTTTGACCTCATCCAGAGCACACTTTTCTCCGCCTTTTCCTACTTCCATCCTGTTCAGAGAGACCATCAGCCCGACAATGGTCACGTCAGCCGCTCCTTTTACTTTCGGGACAGTCTCTTCCATTGACTTGCCCGAGGTAGTCACATCTTCGATCATGATCACCCGGTCGCCGTCCTTCAGGCTGCTTCCCAGAAAGCTTCCCTTATCCGCGCCGTGATCCTTCTCCTCCTTGCGGTCCGAGCAGTAGCGGACTTCCTTTCCGTACAGCTCGCTGTATGCGATCGCAGTCACCACGCTCAGCGGGATCCCTTTGTATGCAGGCCCGAATAACACGTCGAAATCATCGCCGTATTTATCGTGGATCGCCTTTGCGTAGTACTCTCCTAATCTTTTTAACTGAGATCCGGTCACATAGGCTCCCGCATTCATGAAAAACGGAGACTTTCTTCCGCTCTTCAGGGTAAACTCTCCGAATTTCAGCACATCGCTGTCAACCATAAACTCAATAAATTCCTGCTTGTACTGTTCCATCTTTTTACAACCTCCTGTATCCGAAAATATACCGGCTCTGACGCCGGGATATGACCTTTTCTGATTCTTTACAATTTTAACATATGTTACCGTCATTTTCAATTAAGACTGTAAAAGAAGCGGAGACGGTTTTCTTCCCGCTCCGCTTCTTTCCATTTGCTTTTATCAGGTCCATCATTATCTTACAATACCGACCATATCAGCCACGCTCTCAAAGCCCTGGTGCTCCATGTATTTCTCGATCCCGTCAACGATCTTTGCAGATACACCCGGATCATGGAAGTTCGCAGTCCCGACGGAAATCGCGCTTGCCCCGGCAAGGATCATCTCGATGGCGTCCTCCGCTGAGGCGATCCCTCCCATTCCGATCACCGGGATCTTCACCGCATTTGCCGCCTCATACACCATGCGGACCGCGATCGGATGGATCGCCGGTCCGGACACGCCGCCGGTTTTATTTGCCAGCACAAATGTCTTCCGGTTGATATCGATCTTCATTCCCGTAATGGTATTGATCAGGGAAACCGCATCCGCGCCGCCTGCTTCCACCGCTTTTGCCATCTCAGCGATGCTGGTGACGTTGGGGCTGAGTTTCATGATCACCGGCTGCTTCGCATATTTTTTCACAGCCCGTGTGATATCCTCCGCCGCTTTCGGATTCTGCCCGAAGGCGATGCCGCCCTCTTTTACGTTCGGGCAGGAAATATTGATCTCGAGCATATCCACGTCTTCTCCCGCAAGGCGCTCCACCACCTCGCAGTAATCCTCCTCGGATCTGCCGCATACATTTACAATGATCTTTGTATCGTACTGTCTCAGGAACGGAATATCCCTCTCACAGAACACATCGATGCCCGGGTTCTGAAGGCCCACCGCGTTCATCATGCCGCCGTACGTCTCCGCCACTCTCGGCGTGGGATTTCCCTCCCACGGCACATTCGCGACTCCTTTCGTCGTCACCGCTCCAAGTTTGTTCAGATCAACATAATCCGCAAACTCCGCGCCGGACCCGAATGTCCCGGACGCCACTGTCACCGGATTTTTCCACTCCACGCCTGCAATATTTACTCTCATATTCATCAGATCTCCACCTCCGTAGAAAGGAATACCGGACCGTCCTTGCAGATCCTCTTATTGTTTACGTTGCTGTGATGATCCTTCTCCTTTGACTTGCACACACAGGCAAGACAGGCGCCGATGCCGCACGCCATGCGCTCTTCCAGAGAAATATAGCATTCGATCCCGTTCTCCTCGGCATAGCTTTTGATCGCCCGGAGCATGGGCGTCGGGCCGCAGGCATAGATCACATCTGCTTCCAGTCCGTTCTCGCGGATCGCATCCATGACGTTGCCCTTTGTTCCAACGCTTCCGTCCTCTGTGGAAATATAGACCTCGCCGTTCTGCTCAAACTCCTTCCTCAGGAAAGTTTCTGCATCCCGGTATCCCACCACGATCTGTTTCTTCTCACAGTTCATCTGCTTCGCCAGTTCCAGAATCGGAGGCACGCCAATGCCGCCTCCCATCAGGAATACGCGCTTTCCTTCTCCTTTCTCATAAGGGAAGCTGTTCCCCAGCGGACCGATGACCGGCACCACATCTCCTGCCTGCATCTTTGAAAAAAGTTCCGTTCCCGTGTTCTCACCCGTAACACGGTAGACTACCCGCAGAGCGCCCGCTTCCTTATCAATCTCACAGATACTGATCGGACGCGGGAGCAGCTTGCTCCCATCATTGGTGTACATCGAAATAAACTGCCCCGGGCGCGCTTCCGCCGCTGCTTTCGTCTTCAGCCACATGCTGTAAATTCCCTGAGCGATCCGCTCCTGAGAGAGGATCACTGCATTTTCTCTTTCCTTCATACAAACTCCTTTATCAGAATTTTCAGACGTTTCTTTTAAAAGGTGCCGTGTACTTTTACGCAGGTACACGGCACCTTTTATATAAAATTTTCAGAATACTTTACAAATTTCCTTCCAATGCGCCGCTGATATCTGCGATCATCGCCTCCACAGCCGCTCTGGATGCATCTCCGAAATTCTCCGGACCAAACTTTGCATATGCCTCCTGCTTATATGCGGCGATGATACCGCGGGAGGAATTGACGATCGCGCCAAGACCGTCCTCATTGAAGAAATGAACAAGGTCCTTTCCCTGTCCTCCCTGTGCGCCGTATCCCGGTACAAGAATGTATGCCTTCGGCATGATCTTTCTCAGGATTTTTCCCATCTCCGGGTAGGTTGCTCCGACGACAGCGCCTACATAGCTGTACTCGTCTCCCATACAGTCAGCGCCCCACTCCGCCACTTTCTCTCCTACCAGCTCATACAGCGGGCGTCCGTCGATCAGACGGTCCTGGAACTCTCCGCTGGACGGATTGGATGTTTTCACCAGGACAAAGATTCCCTTCTTTTCTTCTTTGCACACTTCGATGAAAGGTTTTACACCGTCGGATCCCAGGTAAGGATTGACCGTCGCGAAATCCTCATCGAAAGGAACATACTCTTTGCTCCCGACCTTTACTTTCCCGAGATGCCCAACCGCATACGCCGCGGATGTAGAACCGATATCCCCTCTCTTGATATCTCCAATGACCACCAGATCCTTTGACTTGCAGTAGTCCACTGTCTTCTTGAAAGCCTGGACTCCCGGAACCCCGAACTGCTCATACATGGCAATCTGAGGTTTAACAGCCGGGATCAGGTCACAGGTCTTATCCACGATCTCCTTATTGAACTGCCAGATTGCTTCCGCCGCTCCCTCCAGCGTCTCTCCATACTCCGCAAATGCCTTATCCTGCACATGCTGCGGAATATAATTCAGCATCGGATCAAGTCCTACCACGATCGGTGCTCCGGTTTTCTTGATTTTTTCAACTAATTTGTTAATCATAACATTTCCTCCATTTTCCTGAAAAGTCAGACAACTTTCTTCAAAGGGGTCAGGCCCCTTTAACTATTTCACGCATTCCGCCCGGCGCCAGCAGGGAAAAAGGCAGCGCCGGAATATTTCTCACGATCCCGTAGATCAGGATCAGTATCAGTATCGCCACCAGAAGTTTCACACTGATCTTCCCGTCCACATGGTTTCCGCCGGTGACCGCCCAGTCGAGCCCGCGGGCCGCCACGTAAAGGCAGATAAACGGGATCAGTATGACCATCAGCGGATTGTAGCTGAACGCTTCCCGAAACTCTCCATGCAGCAGAGCAAAACACGCCCTCCCGGCCCCGCATCCCGGACAGTACAATCCAGTGAGAAGGTGGATCGCGCAGGGAATCGGGTATACCACAGGGTCATGAAAATACAGATATGCCGCTCCCCCTCCTGCCAGGAGACCTGCGCCAAGCAGAACCGCCACACGGGCTGCCCTGCTCTTTTTAAACAATTCTCTCATGCAGCCTCCCGCCTCCGTTTCCGGTTTCAGACAGCTCCTTCCACGCACTTACGCACTTACGCACTTCCGCAGCCAATCAGTAAAAATAGTATCCATTCATCGCTGAGATCAGTCCGAAGAAGAGCATGATCAGATCCCACACCACTCCGGCCGCAACAGCAACGATGATCCAGATCTTCGCCTTTCTGGCTGAATCTGCCGCTTTATCGCTGTATCCGTCCGAGATCTCGCTGTTGATCTTTGCGGCATATACAATAGCAACGATACCAAACGGCGGGCAGCAGCAGATCGTTGATATGATCGCAAGCACCAGATAGGGAACCCAGTTGATCTTTTTCTCCGGAACATAGTAACTATTCTGCTCCGGGCCTCCTGCCGTACCCGTGCCCCCGTTTCCATATGTGTAAGGTATCCCATGCACCTCCCGGGCCTCCGGCTGTTCTGCCCGGAAAGGATCTTCCGGTCTCACATTCTCCGGTCCGGGCTCATAAACCTGCTTTTCTGTCCGAGGCTCATCGTGCTGCGGCCTTGGCGGAACTTCTGAACGGGGTCTCATTCCCGCCCCCGGATGTGCTTCACCACAGTACGGGCAATACAGCGCATCTTCCGGTATTTCCCGATAACAGTTTGAACATCTCATAGTCTAACCCTCTTTCTCGTATAGGTTGGGGAATGCCTCCGGCATTCACGCTCTGTTAATCATACCATTGAACCCTCGGAGTGTACAAGAAAAATCGGGAATCTTTTCGTCTCTTGTACAGAATCTTTTTATTTTTATCACAGCCCCATTACAGATACAATGTAAATCGCACCGCATTCGGAAAACTCTGCCAGAATGCCTGCAGGAGGCAGTTTCCCGAATACGGTGCGATCATATCATTTTTTCTCATACTATTTTTTCTGCTAATTCAGGCTTTTGCTTTCGCCACATGGATCAGACCGGATCTGAGCAGGACCGGACGAAGAGCATTATAGAGGATGCCCACAAGGACAACGGACACTACCGCGTTCACAAACGTTGCCGCTGCTCCCCATTTTGCCAACACCTCCGCCATCTGCTGAGGCTGCCCCAGGATATACTGTTTATAAAAATATCCCACAAGCGGATCCGCGATCACATTGAATCCCAGACCTGCTGCTGATGCGATCACGCTCCACCTGAGTACATATTTCCGGTCGGTGCTCTCATCGATCTTTGCGATCCTGTGCGCTACAAGGCCGACGATCAGTCCGATACACAGTTTCAGCACAAATGTCTTTGGCGCCCCTGTGATATAGACCGGATCCATCAGGTCCGCAATAGACATTCCAATTGCCCCGGCAAGCCCGCCGTACCAGCCTCCCAGTATGAGCGCTCCCAGCACACAGAAGGCATTGCCGATGTGGATCGACGTAGCATCTCCGCCCGGCAGAGGGATCTTGATCTGCAAAAATGTAAATGATACGTAGCACAGCGCCGCCATCAGCGCGGTCTGCGCCAGTTTGATAACTGTCTGATTTCTTCTTTCCATAACAACCGCTTCCTCTCTTTACCTGTACGGATCTTACATCCGTCACAGGTATACTATCATCGCAGTGGCTTTTTTAAAACATCCAGTTATCACTTTTTCATACAGTCCACTTTCCCGTGCCCAATCTCATCTTTTCCAGTTCCCTGGCGTCCTCTTCCTTCAGATAGTCAAAGAGATAGTTCCTGGAGCCGCCTTCCTGCGAAGGATACTCTTCCCTCATTTCCTTCAGAGCCATCTCCACTTCCTCCCGGAGTCCCGCCGCGGACATCCTGCGGGCTCCCTGTCCGAGGATAATGACCTGTTCCAGACCGTCCGACGTGGCTACCGTCACATCTGCGGTGCGGGCGATCTTTCTCACCGTTTTTTCGATGTACTGATCCGCCGTCTCCGCCTCTTTCGTGTATACAACATAAATGTTGTGATACTTCATTACTTCTCCGGGATTCCCTTCCACCTTGTAGGCGTCAAACACGAGGATCAGAGTACACTGTCTCCACCCCTGATAATTGCAGAGGATATCCGCCAGCTTTCCTCTGGCTCCCTCCACATTCGTCTCCGAGAGTTTCCGAAGCTCGTCCCACGCAAAGATGATATTGTAGCCATCAACTAGAAGATATTCCTCCCGATTCCCCTTCTTTTTCCCGCGCGGACCGCTCTGCTCCCGCACGTTCCCGGCTGTCTGGGCAGAAAGTCCGGCAGACGAAACGGAAACGGAATCCCCGGATCCGTTCCTCCGTCCCCGGTTCTCATCCCGTCCATACACAGTCACCGCTCTCCGGTTCTTCTCTTTTTTCACCGGATCCGGCGTGCGCACATAGATTGCATCCAGTTCCTCCTGTGTCAGTTCAATCCTGCTGCCCGAGCCGCGCACCACAGGGATATCCGGCAGCTCGTCCTCTTCCTCCCCGCCGTTATCCAGACTGCTCTCCATATGCATATAGTCCTCCACCTGATACCAGGGGACTACAAATCCTGCCCCATGTGCACAGAACACAGATCCTGTAGGATTCTCCGTATCCGCTTCCGAATCATATCCGTATGCAGCTATGATCTCCTCCGCATTGTGGCAGACGTCATAGCCCTTCAGACTGCACATCATCCTTCCTCTTCCGCCTGTGTATCCTGCAAATTCTTTCTGATATCCACGCATCGTGGACACCGGCGCCGTCCCGGTTAGTACCGACACCGTCCCGTCCGTCTCCGGCGGATCAAACCTGCCGTACATCCTCTGGATATCCGTCATGGCACGTCCGATGTTCTCAGCGGGCATCTCCAGTCGGAATTCATAATACGGCTCCAGCAGGATGCTCTTCGCCTTCTTCAGCCCCTGACGGACAGCGCGGTAAGTCGCCTGCCGGAAATCTCCTCCCTCCGTATGTTTCTGGTGAGCTCTCCCCGATGTCAGTACGATCTTCATATCCGTGACCGGAGAGCCGGTCAGAACTCCTGCATGCTCCTTTTCCTCCAGATGGGTGAGCACCAGTCTCTGCCAGTTCCGATCCAGCACATCCTCACTGCATTCCGAAGCAAAATGCATCCCGGATCCTCTCTCCCCGGGTTCCAGCCTCAGATGCACTTCCGCATAGTGGCGCAGAGGCTCAAAATGCCCCACGCCCTCCACCGGTTCTTCGATGGTCTCTTTATAAACGATATTTCCCTCGCCGAACATCACCAGCACATGGAACCGTTCTTTGATCAGGCTCTGAAGGATCTCTGTCTGGACGTCTCCCATGATCTGGACATGGATCTCCCCCAGCCTCTCATTCCATACCACGTGCATTTCCGGGATCTCCTCTTCCAGCTGTTTCAGGTTCCGAAGCATGGTGTGGACGTCACAGTCCTCCGGAAGGATAACGCTGCAGGTCAGCACCGGCTCCAGGACCGGAAGTTCCGACTCCGGTTCCGTTCCCAGTCCCTGGCCCGGATAGGTCTGCTCCGGCCCGGTCAGGGCACACACCTGCCCCGCCTGCACTTCCTGCACCATCTCATATTTCGCCCCGGAGTAGATCCGGATCTGGTTCACCTTCTCTTCGATCCCCGGGATCACTTCCTTTACCTTCAGCGTTCCGCCGGTCACCTTGATATAGGTGAGACGGTTCCCCTGATCGTCCCTGGCGATCTTATAGACCTTTGCCCCGAACTCCTCCGGATATTCCTTCTGCGCCGTAAATCTGTCCAGGCCATCCAGCAGTTCCTCCACGCCCTGCACATGGAGAGCAGATCCGAAATAACAGGGAAACACCTTCCGCGCCGCAACCGCCTTCCGTATGGAATCGTCAGATACATCCCCTGTCTCGAGATACTCCTCCAGCATCCCCTCGTCGCAGACAGCAAGATCCTCCGGCACCTCGCTGCCGGCTCCCGGATCCGAAGTGTCGAAATTATCACGGAAATCCACGCACCCTTCGCCGAACTTCTCCCGCAGTTCTTTCAGAAGCGCTTCCCGGTCCGTCCCTTCCTGGTCCATCTTGTTGACAAAGATAAACGTCGGGATCTCATACCGCTTCAGAAGTCTCCACAATGTCTCCGTATGTCCCTGGATCCCGTCAGACGCGCTCACCACCAGCACCGCACAGTCCAGCACCTGAAGGGTCCGTTCCATCTCCGCAGAGAAATCCACATGCCCCGGCGTATCGAGAAGGATGATCTCCTTCTCTCTCCAGGGGAAGACCGCCTGTTTCGAAAAGATCGTGATCCCTCGCTCCCGCTCCAGTTCATATGTATCAAGAAAGGCGTCCCTGTGGTCCACCCTTCCCAACTTCCGGATGCTTCCGCTTAAGTAGAGCATGCTCTCCGAGAGGGTCGTCTTCCCCGCGTCAACATGGGCAAGAATGCCTGTACAGAGATATCTCCGTCCGCTTTTATCCTGTTTCCTGTTTTTATCTCCAGACGTATTTCCCATAGAAAATACCCCTTTCTGTGTTCTATAATCCGAAAATTATAATATCACAGAAAGGGGTATAAGTCGATAAATCATTATTTTATCTCT
>DWUT01000263.1 GCA_019120615.1 Candidatus Mediterraneibacter norfolkensis | reverse complement strand
AATTGTCCTCAAAAATATGATAGACCAGATCCGGCGTAAGCTCCTTATGCGCTTTGTCGGACACATCTTTTACGAGATAGCCGACTTCCTCTCTCATCTTCTCCGGAAGACTGATTCCAAAGCCCTGCTTCAGGATGTAGTTCACACCGCCCTTCCCGGACTGGCTGTTGATTCGGATGACGTCGGAATCGTATCTTCTTCCCACATCCTGGGGATCAATGGGCAGATAGGGAACGCTCCATTTGTCCAGATGTTTCTCCTCTCTCCACGCCATCCCCTTTGCGATGGCATCCTGATGTGATCCTGAAAATGCGGTAAATACAAGTTCGCCTGCATAGGGCTGTCTCGGTGATACCTTCATTCTCGTGACACGCTCATAAACTTCGCAGATGTCGCTCATGTTCGAGAAATCAAGTCCCGGATCAACGCCCTGAGAGAACATGTTCATCGCCAGTGTCACGATATCCACATTTCCTGTACGCTCCCCGTTTCCGAACAGCGTTCCTTCGATCCTGTCCGCTCCGGCGAGGATACCCATTTCCGCGTCGCTGACTCCGGATCCTCTGTCGTTGTGTGGATGAAGGGAAAGGATCACGCTGTCTCTGTGGACCAGATGTTTGTTGAAATACTCTACCTGGCTCGCAAACACATGGGGCATCGCGTTTTCCACCGTTGTCGGAAGGTTGATGACCGCCTTGTTCTCCGGCGTCGGCTGCCAGATATCCAGAACCGCGTTGCAGACCTCAAGAGCATAGTCCACTTCTGTTCCCTGGAAGCTCTCCGGGCTGTATTCAAAAGTAAAGTTCCCTTTTGTCTCATCTGCCAGTTTCTTCAGAAGTTCCGCTCCGTCCGTAGCGATCTTCTTGATCTGCTCTTTATCTTTCTTAAAGACCTGCTCTCTCTGTGCCACCGACGTAGAATTGTATACATGAATGATAGCATGAGGAGCTCCCTTGACCGCTTCAAAAGTACGTTTGATAATATGCTCTCTCGCCTGAGTCAGCACCTGAATGGTGACGTCATCCGGGATCATATTCTGTTCGATCAGTGTTCTTACAAACTGATACTCTGTCTCGGACGCGGCCGGGAACCCCACTTCGATCACTTTAAAGCCCACATCCAGAAGAAGCTGGAAGAACTCCAGTTTTTCATCCAGGCTCATCGGTTCGATCAGAGCCTGATTTCCATCGCGCAGATCCACACTGCACCAGATCGGGTGTTTCTCGATCGCATCTTTCTTCACCCAGTCATAGCATGGCTCAGGCGGCATAAAATAGGACTTTTCATATTTCTTCCAGTTTTCCATCATAGTCTGTCTCCTTATATTTAATCAATTTGGTTGTTTTATTTTATCCTCACTTATACTAACATAGCTTCTACTATGATTCCAGTGGCAAAATTAATCATTTATGTTGATCTTTTTTAATATATATGACTTTTTTACGTTTTCACAGCACTGCTATACGAAGACAGACATGCAGATAATCTCAGAAACTCAGGAAAAAAGCGTCACAGATATAGCACATGCATAACTGAAACGACCTTTCTTTAACATTCTCTGAGGCAGTCAGCGGATACGTCTTCAGCGTGATTCCATCCAGGCTGCAAGTCAGAGTGCCAAGCTTCTGGCCTTTTTCGACAGGAGCCCGAAATTTTTCAGGGAGATCACAGGAGACAGTCACATCTTCATCCCGTCTCAGCAGGACGCGGAAAGGTTCTGCATTGACATCCACTTTCAGTTTCACGTCCTCTGTTCCAGGAAATCCTTCCGCAGCGCCGTTTTCCACCAGAACGCTGCCCGCATCCATACTTACGTCAATCTGGCGATACTCATAATTTTCCAGAGCATATTCCATCAGTTTTCTTGTGTCAGACCACTTATATCCCTTATTATTCGGCCAGCCGCAGGCAAGGAGAGCCACGATAAACGTCCTTTCACCCCTGCGCAGGGCTCCTACATAGCAGTATCCCGCATCGGCAGTAAACCCGGTCTTTCCGGAAAGAGCTCCCTCCATCATCTGAAGGAAGAGATTATGATTGCGGCACTGATAGGAACCGTTTCCATCGCAGTCAGAAAAATCATGCTCCTGTGTCTGAGTAATTTTCAGAAAATCTCCTTTCTTTTCTGACTCCATGATGCAGTATCTCATAATCCGGGCCAGATTTTCCGCGGTAGTGTGATGGTTCCCAGTCTCATCCTCGGCGTCAAGTCCGTTGGGCGTGATAAAATATGTATCTGTGCACTCCAGTTCCATCGCTTTCTGGTTCATCAAAGAGGCGAACCCTTCCACGCTTCCGCCGATATACTCCGCGATGGCGACAGCAGAATCATTGTGAGACTCCAGCATCAGAGAGTACAGCAGATCCTCCAGACAGAACTTCTGCCCCTCACTCATCCCCAGCCTGACGGCTGGCTGAGAGGCCGCATTAGCACTCACATTGACTTGATCTGACATGTTTCCATGTTCAAGGGCAAGGATACATGTCATGATTTTCGTCGTGCTCGCCATGGCAAGCTCCTCCTGCCCGTTTTTGGCAAATAAAATACGCCCGCTGTCCGCGTCCATCAGGACCGCCGACCGGGCGTACAGTTCTGAAGCTGTGATCTCGTCCGCATTTTCCGCCGCCTCTGTCAGAAACCCGGGGCAGACTGACAGTAAAAAGAAGAAAAATGTCAGGACAAGCGCCTTCATCCTTCGCCTAATTTTTCCGTTTTCCTTCATTGCAGGTGCTCTCCCGCCGCATATGTCTTACTGCTAATCTATGCATGTCTGCCGTATCATAGAACTGTTCGTCATCCCCGGACATTCCTAGATATCCAGCTTAAGCTGTGCCTCATCCTCCGCCTCTTCCTTGAAATGTTCGATCTGCTCCTCATTGAGCGTGGGGAGTTCATCAAGCGAATGAACACTGAACCGGCGAAGAAACTCTTCTGTCGTCCCAAAAAGCAGGGGACGTCCCGGCGCCTCCAGCCTTCCGCTCTCCTCCACCAGTCCGTATTCCACCAGCTTGTTCACCGCATGATCCGATTTAACCCCGCGAATCTTCTCGATCTCCAGTTTTGTCACCGGCTGCTTGTACGCAATGATCGAAAGGGTCTCCAGGAGGACATCGGTGAGCACATACCGCCGGGGCTGCTTTGCGACACGGATCAGATACTCGTACATTTCTTTTTTTGTACACATCTGAAACGAGTCGTCCAGTTCAATGATGCGGATCCCCCGGCTTTCCTCCTCATACCGGTCCATCATATTGTGGATCAGCTTCCTCGTCGTCTCCTCATCGTGACCGATCGCCGCGGCGATCTTCTCAACTTCAACGGAATCGCCCATTGTAAAAAGGATCGCCTCAATCGCCCCCTGAAGCTTCTCTATCTCCATTGATATATCCAGTCCTTTCAATCATAATCTCACCGCAGTTTTCCTCCTGCTCCACACGGATCTCCCCCAGCTTCATCATCTCCAGGATTGCAAGAAATGTCACCACGATATGCATCTTGCTGCGCTGTTCCTCCAGAAGCTGTCGGAAGCTGAACCGCCGGTGTCCTTTCATATACTCATGGATGTGGTGGAATTTGTCAGAAAGCGAGACCTCTTCCTTTTCAATCTTTCCGAATCTGCTTCTGATAGGATCGATCTTGTCCGTCTGGCGTTTCATTACCTCGTGAAAAACCTGATTCAGTTTACGGAGCGTCAATCCGTCCAGCAGCACATCAAGATCCACCGGCTCCACATACTCCGCCACTTCCTCCGGTATGGACGGAGACTTATAAAGGATCTGATCTGAATCCACCTGCCGTTCCTTCAGTTCATAAGCCATGTACTTGTACATCTTGTACTGAAGGAGCTGTTCTACCAGTTCCTGTCTCGGGTCCACTTCCTCGCCCTCTTCCGTCACTTCCTTCGGAAGCAGCATCCGGCACTTGATATCAAGAAGGGTTGCCGCCATGACAAGAAATTCGCTCATGACATTCAGATCTTCCTTCTGCATCTGTCTGATATAGTCCATATACTGGCTTGTAATCTCAACGATCGGTATATCATAGATGTCGATCTTATTCTTATCGATCAGATGAAGAAGCAGGTCCAGAGGCCCCTCAAATACCTCCAGTTTCACCGGTATTCCCATAAAACTCTCCTTCAAAGAATTAATTCATTGCACGTCAATATTTCTATTATACGGGATTCCCGTCTCTTTTACAATATTTTTTTCAGTTCAATCAGAATCAGCTCCGGCATGTTAAAAAGCCGGATATTGATCGTATGGCTCCCCAGCCCCCGGCTCACAATGATCGTCTGTTCTCCCTCTGTGCTCATCTCTCCGGAATATTTTGGGAAAAGAAATGCCTGGGGAGTGATAACGCCGCCGATTCCCGGGATTCTGGCAATCCCTCCGTGGAGATGCCCCGACAGAATCAGATCCGCCCCCCATTCTTTATACGCTTCCATATGAGCAGGATTATGAGCGAGCAGTATCTGATAATCCTGATCTGCTCTCTCCCGCGGAATGAATCCAAGGCATTCTTCCACTGTACTGCCATCAACCTGCCCCTTGTGAAATTTCTTATATGTCTCCAGCGGCAGTTCCAGCCCGCTGATACGGATCCTCTCTCCGTGCACCTTCACTTCCGTGCTTCCGTTTTCCAGAAACAGGACTCCCTTTGACCTGAGCATTCTTCTGTATTCTTTATAAGAGGCCTTGTATTTTTCCGGTTCCTCCTTCATCCGCTGTTCATGATTTCCGTTTGCATAGATGACCGGACAGAACGCTGTCAGTCTCTCCACAAACGACAGGGCCGGTTCATAGGATGCGTTTTCTTTTCCCACCAGCATGTCACCCCCGATCAGGATCAGATCCGGAAATGTCTGCCGTATGGCGCGGAGAAGCCGCTCGTTTTTCTCCCCGTATTCTTTATTATGAAGATCGCTGAGAAAAATAATCTTTATCTTCTCTCCCTCAAGATCAGCCATTTTCTTCGAAGAGACCCGGAAACGCGTCACGCAGAAATTATGAGTCTCCCTGTAACTCTCAATGCAGACTGCTGCGGCAGCAGCGGCCGCAGCAATGATCAGAATCCATATAAATGACATAGTTTCTCCCTTACTGTCCTCTCTGTTCTTTTACGATCGTGATCCCAGCGCTTGCCCCGATCCGGTCAGCCCCTGCCCGGACCATCCTCTCCGCGTCCTGGAGTGTACGGATCCCTCCGGACGCTTTCACTCCCATCTCCGGGCCGACTACAGCACGCATGAGAGCTACATCTTCTTCAGTCGCGCCGCCTGTGGAAAATCCTGTGGATGTCTTCACATACGCAGCGCCGGCTTCCTTCGCGATCCTGCAGGCTTTTTTCTTTTCTTCTTCCGTAAGAAGGCAGGTTTCCAGAATCACCTTAACAATCGCCTTGTCCTGCGCCGCCTCCACTACAGAAGCAATATCCTGTTTCACGTAATCCCAGTCTCCGCTCTTGATCATCCCCACATGGATCACCATGTCCAGCTCTTCCGCTCCGTCTTTTACCGCCGCTTTCGCCTCAGAGACCTTGCCCGCAGTGGACATGGCTCCCAGAGGAAATCCGATGACAGTACACACCTTCACTTCGGAATTTTTCAGGATCTGAGCACAGTAGTACACAAAGCCGGAGTTGACGCAGACCGAGTGAAAGCCGTACTCCATCGCCTCCTCGCAGAGCTTTTTTACCTGTTCCTTTGTCGCATCCGCTTTTAATAATGTATGGTCAATCATTTTTGCATAATCCATAATGTTATCCTCCTTCTGTATTGTACGGGAACGGACCTCCCCGTCCCCCGGCTGACCTTCATTATAAAACATCTTATACATCAGGCACAAGTAGGTTTTTTTCTTTCCCCGTCAACGAGCTTCTTTATTACATCACCTTTAAAGTCTGAATTCCCCCAGAGCTTCCAGAAGATAATCCGGAAATCCCGCTTTCTCCACATCCTCTGCGGCAAGGATATCCACAGAACCGATCTCTTTCCCGTCCAGGAAATAGGTAAGACGTCCCAGCACATCCCCTTTTTTCACAGGTGCCCTGACCGGCTGCTCGGCCGTCTCCTCTTTTTCGATCTGATTCAGATTCGCACCGGAAGTGTCCAGATAGGTAAAACTGTCAGAATATTCCGCGTCCACCTGGTCTTCCACTCCGCCCTCCACTTTTATCGGGGCCGGAGTTCCCTGTTCCCCATCGGTGTAGATCTGGCACTTGCCGAATCCATAGTTCAGAAGAGTCACCGCATCCTGAAATCTGTCCTTTGAATTTTCTGCCGCCATGATGACCGCACTCAGTTCCACACCGTTTTTTTCCGCCGTGGCCGACACGCAGAACTTTGCCTCTCCTGTAGAACCGGTTTTCAGCCCTGTCGCGTACTCATACTGACGGACCAGTTTGTTGGTATTTGTAAGTCCGAACTCTGTTGTTCCTTTCGAGGTAGTATGGGTGATATTCTCCATCCAGATCATACAGTAATCACGAATCTGAGGATGTTTCGTGATCAGCTCCCTGGACATCAGGGCAATGTCTCTCGCGCTGGTCAGATGTCCATCCGCGTCAAGCCCGTTGCAGTTGACAAAATGTGTATTTTCCATTCCCAGTTCCGCAGCCCGCTGATTCATCCGGTTCACAAACTCCTCCTCATTTCCACATATGTATTCAGCCATCGCTACACAGGCGTCGTTGGCACTGGCAACAGAAATGCATTTCAGCATCGTATCCACAGTCTGTACCTCTCCCGCCTCGAGGAAGACCTGGGATCCTCCCATGGAAGCCGCATACTCTGAAGTAGTCACCTCGTCGTCCAGACTGATATCGCCCCGCTCAATAGCTTCAAAGATAAGGAGCATGGTCATGATTTTTGTCACACTCGCCGGCGCTCTCGCCGTATCCGCATCCTTCTCATAGAGTACAGTTCCTGTAGAAGCTTCCATCAGGATCGCTGACGGGGCACTCACCTGGAGACCGCCCTGCGCATCCTCTGCTGCTTCTTCCGTTGATTCCTCCTGTCCGTCCGCCGTTTCTTCTGTCACTGTCCCTTCCTCTTCCTCCTCCGCATACACGCAGAGCATCGGCACAGCCGGGCTCTGTATCTGCATGAGAAGCACCAGTCCAAGAACAACCGCAAGAACCCTTTTCATTATCACGTTCTCCTCCGAATTATATCGTCTGTTAACAATATAGTCAGCCCAAAATAAAAATATGTCTCTGATTGACTTTTGGAAATACCTGGCGTATATTAAACGATGGGAGAATAAAGGAAAAGTTTAATAAGGAGGTCATTCATGAAATCTCACACTTATTATGATATTTTAGGTGTTCCCAGAGATGCGACTATAGAAGAGATCACGAATGCAAAAAATTCATTGGCAAAGGTATACCATCCTGATGCGAATGTACACAAAGATATAGATACCACAGCTTCCATGCAGGAGATTCTGGAGGCGTATCGGGTCCTCTCGGATCCCGAAAAAAGAAAAGCGTACAACCATGAAATGTTCGGCGAAGCAGCGCCAAGAGTCTTCCGCACTTTTAAAGTAGGACCGGATGATGACAGCAAAGACGAGTCCTCCTCATTTGTCACCTACTGGAATGCGGCAAGCCGCCTCAACGAGACGCTTCGTCAGAGCATGCGTCTGATGGAGAAAGAATCCCAGAAAAAAACGCTGTCTCAGCGAGTTTTTCGAATGCTCAGAAAAAGCAGCGAGGAAAGTCCTGACGAATACCGCAGCCGCCAGATCGCGAAGCTTTCCATGGATGCAGTTCAGTATATGACTACACTGAAAATGGCCGGAATCCCCATGCAGTACTGGCATTCCGACGCAATGAACTGGGTCCTCATCCGATGGGGACAGAAACAGGACACAGATTACCATATCCTGTTTTCCCGCTACGCTGCGTATGTGGAGAAAAACAAATCCAGTTCCGAGAAACTGAAACTCCGATCATACAATCGTCAGTTCCATAACAACTTGAAAAAGCTGCTCTCCTACTCCTTAGATGCGTAGGAGGCATTCTTCCAGGAGGGCTTCGCAGCCCTCTTTTACGTCTCTGTAAGTTTCATCAAAATTCCCCGTATACCACGGATCCGCAATATCCTTCCCTTTCCGATCTGTAAAATCCAGCAGTTTCGAAACCTTCCCGTCCGGATCTCCGTTTCCGATAATTCGGCTGATATTCCGCATATTCCAGGAATCCATCCCGATGATGTAATCAAACTGATCGTACTCCTCCCGGCTCATCTGCCGTGCACGGTGATCCCCGCAGGGAATGCCGACTTCCTTTAACTTCCGGCGCGTACCGTGGTGGACAGGATTTCCGATCTCCTCACGGCTGGTGGCAGCAGAGTCAACGTAGAAAGAGTCGGCGAGATCCCTCTTATTGATCATGTCCTGAAAAACGTATTGAGCCATGGTGGAACGGCAGATATTGCCGTGGCAAATAAATAGTACTTTAATCATCTTTTTATATCTCCATTTAAGTCTTGTATTTCTTCCCAAACGCTTGATATTTCAGGGTTTTCCGACTTTTGAGTTTTCCTTTCTTTTCAAGGTATCTTCTCAAATCTTCTCATATTTTCTTATGTTTTTCCCTGCAATCTTGGTAAATCCATTGGTAAAGCAAGCGTCCTTACCAACGGGCTTTTTTAACTATTCGCTATCCGATATACTTCTTCCTTTGCATCATCAAAATTCACAT
>DWUT01000262.1 GCA_019120615.1 Candidatus Mediterraneibacter norfolkensis | reverse complement strand
ACAGAGACGGCAAAAGCGTCCATGGACAGTCCCACTGCCAGAATAAAAAGTTCGATCAATCCCATTGTTTTTTCTCCTTTGTGATAAAATAAAAAAAGCAGGCGCTTCGCTGCACCTGTCGGATAAAACATGTACAGCAAAACACTGTACATGAGTCTCATTATTTAAGATAAGCCAGATCTGCCGCGGATCAGTATGTTGACTTACCACGTAAGGAATACGTCAATTACTCCCTCATGAACTGATAACATGTTATCATTAAGGGCAGGAGAAGGCAAGAAAAATCTTCCGTGTATGGGAAAAAATACAGAGATTTCGTTACTGTTCACAGTCCGGTTTCGGACTTGACAGCAAGTGCTTTTGTGCAAGCACAACGCATTTGCTGGCAAGTCTGAAATGGCTGTGAATAGTAACGAGGTTTTCCGTTCACACTCTTGACATATTTTGCTGATAAGATATAGGGTAAAATCAAAAGTGCGGATACAGAGAGGAGAGAGGCAGATGGAGAATATAAAGATACTTGTGGTAGATGATGAGAGCAGGATGAGGAAGCTGGTAAAGGACTTTCTCACAAGGGAAGGATATACGGTTCTGGAAGCAGGGGACGGGATGGAGGCAATGGATATTTTCTATGAGAATAAAGACATTGCCCTCATCATCCTGGATGTGATGATGCCGAAGATGGACGGCTGGCAGGTGTGCAGAGAGATCAGGGAGTCCTCAAAAGTGCCGATCATCATGCTGACTGCACGAGCGGATGAGCGGGATGAGCTGCAGGGATTTGATCTTGGAGTGGACGAGTACATATCCAAGCCTTTCAGCCCGAAGATCCTGGTGGCACGCGTCAATGCGATCCTGAGAAGAACTCTCGGCACAGACGGGGGAGATATCCTGAGCGCGGGCGGGATCACCATTGACAAGGCGGCCCATATCGTGAAGATTGACGGCAAGCCGATCGAATTAAGCTACAAGGAATTTGAACTTCTGGCATATTTTGTGGAAAATCAGGGAATTGCGCTTTCCAGGGAGAAGATCCTGAACAATGTATGGAACTATGATTATTTTGGCGATGCACGGACCATTGATACTCATGTGAAAAAACTGAGGAGCAAACTGGGGGATAAGGGCGAGTATATCAGGACCATATGGGGGATGGGCTATAAATTTGAGGTGGAATAGCAGATGAAGATGAGATTTTCTCTGAGACGGCAGATGACGGTGATCTTTGTCGGGCTGCTGGCTTTTATACTGGGAGCAGTCTTTATCGTAAACTCAGGATTCCTGGGGCAGTATTATCTTTCCCACAAGGTCCAGGATCTTCTGAATACCTATGATGCGGTAGATGTGGTTCTGGAACAGGGCAGTCTGACTGAACAGAGTACAGAGATCCTCTATGAGGCAGAAAAATCGAATATCGATATGGCAATCGTCAACAGCAATGCGGAAACGCTCCTCTCAACAGCGAAGGACGGAAGCCAGCTCTTTCTCCAGCTTTTCCGGAATCTGTACGGGAGAAATGATACTCCCAGCACGATCCTTGAACAGACGGACAACTATATCCTCTGCAGGACTGCAAATCCGGACAATACGATGGATTATATTGAAATGTGGGGAAAATTTTCTGACGGTTCTTTCTTCATGATGCGGAGTCCTCTTGAGAGTATCCGGGAGAGCGCGGCTCTGGCAAACCAGTTTCTGATCTATCTGGGCCTTACGGGGATCATACTGGGGGGAGTTCTGGTATGGCTCTTTGCAAGGCGGATCACACGCCCGATCATGGAGCTGGCAAAGCTGTCCGAACGCATGGCGAACCTGAATTTTGACGAGAAATATACGAGCGGCGGAAGCAATGAGATAGGGATACTGGGAGAGAATTTTAATAAAATGTCCCGGCAGCTCGAGCAGACCATATCTGAACTGAAGACGGCAAACAACCAGCTCCAGCAGGACATCGAGCAGAAAGAAAAGATTGAGAATATGAGGAGCGAGTTCCTGGGAAATGTTTCTCATGAACTGAAGACTCCGATCGCCCTGATCCAGGGATATGCGGAAGGGCTGAAGGAAGGAGTCAATGATGATCCGGAGAGCAGGGAATTTTACTGTGATGTTATTATGGACGAGGCGGGAAAGATGAACCGGATGGTCAAAAACCTGCTTACCCTGAATCAGCTTGAGTTTGGGTCAGATGAAGTAGAATTTGAGCGCGTTGATGTAGTAAGCCTGGTGAAAGGAGTGATCTCCAGCTGCGAGATCCTGATCCAGCAGGCAGGGGCGGAAGTCGATTTTGTTGCTGACGAGACCGCCTATGCATGGGCGGATGAGTTCAAGACCGAACAGGTGGTGAGAAATTACCTGACAAACGCGATCCACCATGTGGAGAATGAAAAACGCATCGAAGTACGGGTTATCAAAGACGGCGACAAGGTTCGGGTGACAGTATTTAACAGCGGGAAACCGATTCCGGAGGAAGATGTTCCGAAGCTCTGGGATAAATTTTATAAAGTGGATAAGGCACATACACGAGAATACGGCGGCAATGGCATCGGATTGTCTATTGTCAAGGCGATCATGGAATCCTTCCACCAGAAATACGGTGTGAAAAATTTTGACAACGGTGTGGAATTCTGGTTCGAGCTGGACGCGGGAAATTCCGGAAACGGAGAGAACACTTTAGCACAGTGATTCGGAGATACGCTGATTTGGGAAAATATTTTCTTTACATTGGAGCGAAAATGAGGTAAAATGCTAGTGTTGCATTAATAACTGAATATCTGAGGCATACGGCATGCCAGCTGGTGACAGTGGGGTCCGTATGCCTTATCTGTTATCCGGCGGGAAATGCCGGAAGGTTATCGGAATGGTGAGGAGGAAAACCAATGTACGAGAAAATTTACAGCTTTGTCCAGTCCGTGGACAATCTGGTGTGGGGCTGGGCGATGATCCTGCTTCTGCTGGGAACCCATCTTTTTCTGACTATCCGGACAGGATTTATCCAGAGAAAGACGATCACGAAGGGAATCCCGCTTTCCGTGTCAAAAGAAGACGGCGCGGACGGTGAGGTAAGCCAGTTCGGTGCGCTTACAACTGCTCTGGCATCAACTATCGGAACGGGAAATATCATCGGTGTGGGAACAGCAATTGCTCTGGGAGGACCGGGAGCTGTGCTCTGGTGCTGGCTGACCGGCGTGTTCGGCATCGCGACGAAGTATTCTGAGTCGCTGATCGCTGTGAAATACCGGGTGAAGACAGAGGACGGACGTATGCAGGGCGGCGCCATGTATGCGCTGGAGCGCGGACTGAACATGAAATGGCTTGGAATGATCTTTGCAGTGTTTGCAGGATTTGCGTCGTTTGGAATCGGATGTGCCACACAGGTCAACGCGATCGCGGAGGTGTGCAATACAAATCTGGGAGTCCCGGCGTGGATCGTCGGAGTTGTCATTGCCATCCTGACTGCATTTGTTATCTTTGGAGGAATCAAGTCGATCGCAAGTGTCTGTGAGAAACTTGTCCCATTTATGGCGGCTTTCTATGTGCTGGGATGCATTATCATTCTCTTTATGAACCGGGACTTTGTCATTCCGGCGATCACTACGATCTGCCAGCTTGCATTTGCAAGTCCGAAGACAGTTGTCGGCGGTCTGGTAGGCGGCGGTCTTAGAGCGGCGATCCAGTACGGAGTCGCAAGGGGGCTGTTCTCCAATGAATCCGGTATGGGTTCGGCTCCGATCGCGGCAGCGGCGGCAAAGACGAAAAATCCGGTGCGCCAGGCGCTGGTGTCATCGACAGGAACTTTCTGGGATACTGTTGTGGTCTGTCTTATGACAGGGCTTGTTCTTGTATCTACAATGATGAAAAATCCGGAGATCGGAGCGGCTCAGATCACAGACGGAGGCAAGCTGACAACTCTGGCTTTCTCACAGATTCCGTATTTCGGACCTTTTATCCTTGTAGTCGGGATCATTACCTTTGCTTATTCCACGATCCTTGGCTGGGCTTATTACGGTGAGCGCTGTGTTGAATACTTTTCCGGAAAGATCGGACTTATCCCGTACAGAGTATTATATATTGTTGTTGCTCTGATCGCGCCGGTCCTTGCGCTGGATCTTGTATGGCTGATCGCGGACGTGCTGAACGCGCTGATGGCGATACCAAACCTGATCGCGGTACTTCTGCTTTCACCGGTGATCGTGAAAGAGACAAAGAAATATATCAATAACCTTGACGCAGTGGACGATACACCGGTCCCGGTGATCAAAACCGGCGTAGGACACAAAAAGGAAAAATAAAAAGACAGGCTTCGGGGAAGTCCTTCGGAGGTTGGAAAGGAGTCGGAATATGATAGCGATCATAGATTATGACGCGGGAAATATTAAAAGCGTGGAAAAGGCACTGGATTTTCTGGGACAGGATGTGGTGATCACAGGAGAACCGGAGAAGATCCTGAAGGCGGATAAGGTGATCCTTCCCGGCGTCGGAGCTTTTGGAGACGCGATGGCTAATCTCAGGCGGACAGGACTGGACGAAGTGATCCGTCAGGCTGCTGGCAGAGGCACCCCGTTTCTGGGAATCTGTCTGGGACTGCAGCTTTTGTTTGAGAGAAGCGATGAGGCTCCCGGTGTGGAAGGGCTTGGAATCCTGAAAGGGGAGATCCTGCGGATTCCGGATAAGGAAGGCCTGAAGATACCGCACATGGGATGGAACTCTCTTTACCTGGAAAATAACGGCAGGCTTTTCCGCGGCGTGAAGGAAGGGGCTTATGTCTACTTCGTACACTCCTATTATCTGAAAGCAGCGGAAGAGAGCATTGTAAAGGCTTCTACGGAGTACAGCGTACATATCCATGCTTCGGTTGAGAAGGACAATATATTTGCCTGCCAGTTCCACCCGGAGAAAAGCAGCGATGTGGGAATCTCCATACTGAAAAATTTTGTGGAGCTGTAGGATCAGGACAGGAGGAAGAGAAATATGTTTACAAAACGGATCATCCCCTGTCTGGATGTGAATGCCGGACGGGTGGTAAAAGGAGTAAATTTTGTTGATCTGAAAGACGCGGGAGATCCTGTCGAGATCGCCAGAGCCTATGATAAGGCAGGGGCGGATGAACTGGTCTTTCTTGATATCACGGCGTCTTCCGACGCACGCGCTACGGTCGTGGACATGGTGCGGAAAGTGGCAGAGTGTGTGTTCATTCCCTTCACTGTGGGCGGAGGGATCCGCACTGTGGATGATTTTCGGGCGCTTCTCAGGGAAGGGGCCGATAAGATCTCTATCAATTCGTCTGCCATCAACACGCCGAATCTGGTGAGTGAAGCAGCTGAGAAGTTCGGGAGCCAGTGCGTGGTCGTTGCTATCGACGCCAAGAAAAGAGCGGACGGCTCCGGATGGAACATCTACAAAAACGGAGGACGGATCGATGTGGGGATCGATGCCGTCGAGTGGGCGAGAAAGGTGGAATCCCTCGGCGCCGGTGAGATCCTTCTCACCAGCATGGACTGCGACGGGACAAAGGCGGGCTATGATCTGGAACTGACCCGCACCATCGCAGAAAACGTTTCCATCCCGGTCATCGCCTCCGGAGGAGCCGGGAAACTGGAGCACTTTAAAGAAGCACTGACCGAGGGTAAGGCAGATGCAGCGCTGGCGGCATCCCTGTTCCACTATAAAGAACTGGAAATCCGTGAGGTGAAAGAGTATCTTAGGGGGGAAGGCGTGTCGGTGAGGTTGTGATTTTTTTAACAGGTGCCGTGTACTTTTGACAAAGTACCTGGCACTTTCTGCGAGCGAATTCAGAATATTCTGACAAATGTAAAGGAGAGGACAATGGCAGGACTAAACGGAGACTGGTATGAGGCTTTAAAAGGGGAATTTTCGAAACCATATTATAAGAAACTGTTTGAGACGGTGAATCATGAGTACAAGACAAGGCTGATCTTTCCGCCGGCTCAGGATATTTTCAATGCGTTTCATCTGACGCCTTTAAAAGATGTGAAGGTGGTGATCCTGGGGCAGGATCCGTATCATAACAACGGACAGGCGCATGGGCTGTGCTTTTCGGTAAAGAAGGGTGTGGAGATCCCGCCGTCCCTTGTGAATATCTATCAGGAACTGCATGATGATCTGGGATGCACGATCCCGAATCACGGCTGTCTGACAAAGTGGGCCGAGCAGGGCGTGCTCATGCTGAACACAGTGCTGACGGTGCGCGCTCACCAGGCGAATTCTCACAGAGGGATCGGCTGGGAGGAGTTTACAGACGCTGCGATCACTGTACTCAACGCACAGGACAGACCGATCGTGTTTATCCTCTGGGGAGCACCTGCGCAGAGGAAGAAAGCAATGCTGAACAATCCAAAACACCTGATCCTGACAGCGCCGCATCCGAGTCCGCTGTCCGCATTCCGGGGCTTCTTCGGAAGCCGGCCCTTCAGCCAGACAAATGCGTTTCTGGAGAAGAAGGGGATCGAGCCGATCGACTGGCAGATAGACTAGAAAAAAGTCCTTGCATTTTAAATTGAATGGCGGTATAATATCAACCGTAGCAGTTGCAGATGTAGTTCATCGGTAGAACTCCAGCTTCCCAAGCTGGCGAGGCGGGTTCGATTCCCGTCATCTGCTTAAAAAGAGCCGTAAGCGTTGAAAACACAGCGTTTACGGCTTTCTTTGATACGGAAATGATACTATTTTAATACTGATTTTCTTCACAGAGCTTTTCCAGACGCTCGGCAACTTCTGACTGTTTGGACGGAAAAAGGTGTGAATAAATGTTCAATGTGGTTGATACGTTTTCGTGTCCGAGTCGCTCCGATACCAGAAGGGCAGAGAAACCGAGTTCAATCAATAAAGAGGCGTGTGAGTGCCGGAGATCGTGCAGCCTGATCCGGCGGACTCCCGCCTTTTTTGTATGCAGTTCCATCTGCCGGGCGTAAGTTGAGTGTGATGCCATAAGTAGCCTTGTAGAGCTGTCAGCGGCGTACAGTCGGGCAATATGCCGCTTGATGCACTCCAGAAGGAATGGCGGCAGCGTGATCGTTCGGTTGGCCTTCTCGGTCTTTGGCGGTGTTGTGATTCCTTTCCCGTTGATCAGGTGGTAGGTCTTGTTTACCGTCAGGGTTCCGGCCGTCTGGTCAATATCCCCAACGGTGAGAGCCTCAAGCTCTCCGATCCGCAGCCCGCAGTAGTACAAGATAAGGAACGCGGTATAATATGGATCCTGCCTGTCAAATGTAGCGATAAAGCGGTCAAATTCTTCTTTTGTCCAGAAGGTCAGGCTCTTCTGTTTCTTTCCTACGGCATTCCCCGCGATCTGGCAGGGGTTCACCGTCAGACCGTAGATTCGCACTGCAAAATTAAATATACTGGACAGCTCCGTCACAAGGTTCTGCATATATCCCGGTGAGAGGGGCTTATCATTGACGTTTCTGGACTCTTTCAGGTCTGCCTGCCATTTCCTTATATCTGCCGCCGTGATCGCGTCCACGGGCTTGTCAGAGAAGAACGGCAGAATCCATTTGTCGATGCGGTTCTTCTTTGTTTCATAAGTGATCAGCTTGGTATGAGCCTTCTTATCCTCCAGATACAGCTCCGCAAGGGTCCGGAAGGGCATGGAGGGCTGCGCTGCCTGTTTGAGCAGAAAATCACGCTCCCAGTCCTTCGCCTCACGCTGCAGGGCAAAGCCCCGCTTCATTTTCTGTTTCCTGGCGCCGGTATAGTCCGTGTAGTAGCACTTGACGAACCATGCACCGGTCTTTTCGTCTTTATAGGTTGGCATTTTATCATTCTCCTTTTCATTACCGGGCAGGGTATGAGGTCAGGAGATGATATAGACCCAATAACGAAATGTTATTCGGTGTCTTTGCGGTATTCTGGGATCTTGGTTAATTCTTCGGTTCTTTTTCGTGCTTCGCTTTTCCCTGTTTCATTTAGAATACGATAATCTTGAAGTAATCCGAGTTCATCAAGCGGTAAACCATATTGAAGATCACTATTAACTTCATCTGCTGAAAAGCTATTCCAGTCTGGGTTTAATTCCCCTATCGTAACATCAAGGGCGGCTGCTATACGGCGCAGCTGTTCAAGTTTGGGCTTTCTTTCGCCTTTTTCCCAGTTGTATACAGCAGTTTGTGAGACACCTGCCTTTTTAGCAAGTGTTTGTTGAGAATATCCTTTTTCAGTGCGAATTTTTTTTAGGGTTTCTGTGAAATTCATTGTTTTTCTCCTTTTCTTTCAATAAGAATAACAATGTATTTTGCAAAAGTCAATAAAAAGTGACAACAAAAGAGGTTGACAATAAACAACTGATGATGTAACATTATAACAACAAAAGAGGTTGGAGGTGATGAAATGGGTTTAATGATTGAGGAACAAGAGACACATATAAGTTTTAGCCGCGGAGATAAACGGGCTAAGATATTTATACCAGTGATACCACTACCATGACGAAATTAAACAAGCTTGTTGAATTACAAGGAACAGAATGGAAATTAGAAGGTGTTACAAAACTTAAATCCGGGGAGATTATCGGCAAAACTTATTCTTGTCCTGTTTCTCTTATTTCGTTCCGTAAAAAGCGAGTGCAAAGAAATCTGTCAGAAGAACAACGGCATGAAATCGCGTCTAGGTTCCGTAATTCAACAAGCATACGTGATTTTGGAGATAAGCAGACCTTAGACAAAGAAAGTACCACTGAAACAGATTAAATTTAAAAATCCCAATAGCTACAAGGAGGAGAAAAGAAGAATGAGAATTGACAGGTATAAGCTTATCAATGAGCTGATGCGTCAGGAAATGACGCAGGGGAAATTGGCAGAATGCGCAGGAATCTCTCGTGCTACAGTCAACTACATTAAGGGCGGTAAGAGCTGTTCTGATGAAGTGGGTCATAAGATCGCGGATGCTCTGAAAGTACCACTTGAAACATTATTAGAAAACTGACACACCGGGCAGGGTATGAGGTCAAGAGATGAGTTTCAGCCCGATATGGGGCAGAAAGGAGAGGACATGTACATCATAACAGCTATGTATAAGGATCGGAAGATCACCCGGACAGCGTTCGGAGACTTCCAGGCGTTCACGATCGTCAATCAGTTGGCAAGAGACGGATGCGTTGATATCGGCATGAGGAAGGAGGACGAGCAGTGACAAGACAGGTATACGGCGCAAAGGACCTGCAGGAGCTCCTGGGCGTGTCTGAAAGCAAGGCATACCAGTATATCAGGATTATGAATGCAGAACTGCAGGAGAAGGGCTTCTTGACCGTCAGGGGCAAGATCCCGGCAGCTTACGTGAAAGAGCGTTTCTTTTTTGGGGAGTGTCAGAACAGGGGGAGCGTGGAGCATGATTATTGTTATCATGACCAGACAATATGAGAGAAACGAGGTAACAGATTAATGGCAGCAGAAAAAAGGTTGTTCTGGTTACAGTTAAAAAATACATACTTTAACCAGCTATCTCAAAAAAAGATGCGTAAGCAGCCACAGGGGCTTGAAATGCAGGTTATATATTTGCGAATGATGCTTTTGAGCCTGGACAACAAAGGATACATTTTTTATCAAGGTGTTTATGAATCCATTGAAGAGGAACTTGCTGAAGAATTTAATGAACCGCTTGAGCTTGTGAAGCAAACTATTGATTTTCTTATTGAAAATAAAATGGTGACAACGGATCAAGAAGATGACAGTTTATTTATTCCAGAAGCGTTGGAATGTACAATCAGTGAGGGTGCATCAGCTGAACGAATGAGAAGAAAGCGTGCTAGAGATAAAGCGTCACAAAGTGACGGCAAAGTGACAGAGGGTGACGGCAATGTGACAGAGGGTGACACATATAAAGATAAGAATAAAGTAAGAGAAGAAAAAGAGTTAAACAACACTCTTTTTAATTCTCTTACTCTTAAAGAAGGGAATGCCTCCCCGCCCTCTGCTGACGCGGGCGGCGAGCACCCTTCTCTTATAGACTGTCAGGAGTGCGCAGATGAAGGAAAGGTTAATTTGTCAGAAGATGGCATCAAAGCATTTTATAACCGGATGGAAAAAGACGGATGGCAAATAAAGGGGAAGCCAGTGGAAAATCTGTTAAAGGCTATGCGAGGTTTTGCGAAGAATCATAAGAGATACCAGAAGGACGAACCACAGCCTGAACCAGATCCGGAGACATTAGAGCCCGAACCAGAAGAAAAGGAATATGAACCAACAGAAGAAGAGATAAAGCAGTGGGTAGAAGAAGTTTATGGGAAAGGAGCTCTCGGAGATGGAAATTGAAAAATCAAAATATATAAGGCAGGCGATGAAAAGAAGGGTTGATACAGTAATTGAAAGCTATATTAGCGATGAACTGTTATATAGCTGGATCAAAAAGAAGGGAGAAGTTACTCCCCAGATGATTGATAAGTTCATTGCTGAATACGTGCCTAAAAGTGCTTTTACTGAAAAGCAGATTGATTTTATGCAGCATGATCCGGCATACTGTGGAATTAAATTTTCAGAAGGCAATGTAAAACTGAAAAAAGATCCATATGCAAAGAAAGGAAGGTAAAACGATATGATACAGATAATACCATGTAATGTAGAAATGTATGCAGTTTTCCGTGAGGAAGATGGGGGAGAGACAGGAAGGCGGGTTCTGGCTTTTGGATTACATCATGATTGTTGCGGTGATGTAGTGCCGCTGATCTTTGATCCAGTTCTTGGAATCAGCGAAACAAATATGATGCATTTTGAGCGCTATGAGATAGGACCATCATGGAGACGTAAAAAATTTATTCATGCTGACACAGACTGACAAGAAATAAGCCCCATAGGGAGCGGGAACTCTCTACAGGGCGGCACAGCCGGAGCCATGCGGTAAACTACCAGTTACATAATAGCATGGATCTTCCGGGGAAAGGAAGAGGAAAATGAGAATTAAATTCTTGAATACAGAGCACGGTATTGGATCATGCAATACAGAAGATGTGCCCGCATGGGTGACGAAGCACAGGCCTGCGGCAGAGGTGGCGTTCGTTTACTTTCATCAGAGAGACTGGATCGTCCTGAATGAAGATAATCCGAACTTTGAACTGTATAAGATTGTCGTTGAACAATATGAGGATTTCTCGGATATGGCTAAGAAAGAATTTGCAGAGAGATGTAAAAGCGATCTCCCCAAAGTTGCGGAGGCTCTTAAGGTTTTGGATTACGTGAACCGTATCAGGCGGAATCTGTACCGGCACATGAAAGGAGGCGTGGCGTAATGAATGATACCGGAAAGATTTTTGAGCGATTAATTCATTTATCCCGTGTTCGTGGTCTTCATGTTAAGTTCTGCCCTCTTAAATGCAGTTATGGACGATTAAAGGGGGATAGGGTAGCTATTGCGAATGACAGAAGTTTGGATGAAATGAATTTTACACTGGCTCATGAGTTGGCTCATGCCTATCTCCATTATGACAAAGGGAATATTCTTGAGAATGACGGAAGTTATGAAGAACAGGCGGACAGGGCGGCGAAAATGCTTATAGACGCATTAGGAGAATTTTAGAGCTCCTGCCCTCCCGGGGAAGGTGTTGCAGCACCCGAGCCGGGCGGCAGGGGAGCAGGTCAGAGAGTGAACGGCGCTTCGGCGTGCTGGTAATACTGCCGGAGCATGAAAGAATAGTAACAGCCCTCCCTGGGGAGCTGCGCCAACGGCAGAACCGGGGCGGCGGGATGAAAGGAGAAAGAATATATGATAAATAAAGATGCAGCGAATGCGCTTTTTGAGAGGAATGCGTGTCTTGTAGTGGATCGGGATGTTATCCCTGAGAAAGTTGCAGTAGAACTTACGAGCAGAGAGGCTGTTGAGTTCGCGAAGAAAATGGAAAGTAGTGCTTGTAATGGATATGGAATAGGTGAGATCGGCACTATGAGCTATTTGAACCGCAGGGGCTTTTTCCTTGCACTTACATACCAGAACGTAAGGCATGAGCTCGGATTGGAGGCAGATCATGAGCGTAAAGATTAGAGTATCATATACCGATGATGAAGAGCTGGCCGGAGTGATCCGGTTGCTCTCCCCGTTGGGGAAGAAGTGGAAAGTGCCAAGAAACCAGAAGGGACCATACAAGAAGGCGTATACAGAAGAACGTGGCAAGCGGAAACAGGGAATAAAGCTCGATTGACAGAACAAACGAATGGGCGGGGGTGCAAAAGGGTGCATGGCGTACCCTAAGAAATACTAAGATTTTTGCACCTCTGGAGCTTCCACTTGGTGTGCGTGATATATTAAGAAATGTTAAGGTTTCACGCGGCAGAGGGTGTTGCAAAGAGTTGCCGTAATTGTGCTATGTACCGCTAGTCACATCCGAATTTTTAACTTTTGAAAACTGTGGAATCATCAAGTCTTACATACTCGGAAATGCTCGGATTTTTGCAGGAAAATCCTTGTAAAACCTTGTAACAAACCGAGCTTTTATCCGAACGATTAAAGCGAACGTTCGCAACGGTTTTATTGCAACGTTACTATTCGGTGTTACCATAGGATAGGGGAAGGGTGTGCATGATTGAAGCAGGAGGGAGCCTGGAAATAGATGTATGAGTAAATGGGAAGCGCTCTGCGTTTGCAGGGCGTTTTTTCTTGTGTATTATTATGATTTAGTATATGATTTAGATATATGTAGTGTGGTTCTGACAGTCTATACAGGAGGAAATATGGAAAAAAATACTGATTTTTTTATGTATTCTATGCATGATGAAGAACAAAAGCGTTTGTCCAATCAAAGAGAGACGTCATATATAGCATTTTTAGATATTTTGGGATTTAAAAATATGGTTATAGATGATATAGAGAAAGTTATACTAACATTGAGACAGGTAAGAGGATTTTGTGTATCTTCTTACGGGTATGCAAAAAATGAGCGAGGAACCAGAAACGAGATAGAACAAGACAATCCTGCGGTCACTATGTTTTCGGATAGTATTGTAATATCTGCGCCAGTATGGCGATGGTATTTGCATGAATTTGTAGATCTTATTTCAAATTTGCAGTTTTTTTTACTTGTAAATGGAGTGTTGATAAGAGGCGGCATTGATATAGGCGAGGTATTTCATGACGAAAATTATGTTTTTGGTAAAGGTATCGTTGATGCTTATTTAATTGAGTCCCATATTTCAAAATATCCAAGGATAGTGGTTAGCAACAGAGCACTAAGGTATTCTATGGACGATTTGGATGAAAGTTTCGATGCATATATTGCTGATGCACTTAAATGGTCGAATAAATTAGATATGGTGCTGGATGGTGTTGAGGAATTATATATTCATGATATATTCGAATATATAACAAGAGATAAGCATGGCATATATTATTTGGAATATTTGATGAAAGGTGCACGGGAGTCAGATGATGAAACTTTACCCGAAGATTTGTCTGCCATAAGGAATACCATTGACGAAGGTCTTTTATCGCATGACGAAAGTGTAAAAGAAAAATATATATGGTTAGATCATTATTTTAACCGTGTGTATTATAATGATTCAAAATTTAGTATAACCGAACAAGATGAATATAATAAAGAGGAAGAGCGACTCAAGAAAATATTTAAGAATAATATAGAACTAGCAGACGCATTTGAAAGAGGTAATTAAGAGTAAGCATTGCGATTTGAACAGTTAAATTATTACATAATAATTTATGTCCATAAAGCAGACGGATTCCACGCAGGATATGTATAAATTTCTAATCAAGCTATACATAATGGCGCGGAAATGATATACTATTTTTATAAATCAAAATACACGAAGTACCCCGGCAACAGCCGGAAGCCATAAGGCGCGGGAATGACTTACAGACAGAAATGTCTAAAAGTTGTTCCTGCGTCTTTTTTGTTTGGCACGGGAAGAGAAAAGAAAGGAGCAGTGCAGTGATGCAGAAAGGTACAGTGAAGTGGTTTGATCCGGTAAAAGGCTACGGTTTCATAGTCGGGGATGATGGACAGGACGTATTTGTCCACCAAAGCAATATCCTGATGAAAGGCTTCCGCGCTCTGGAGGTTGGACAGAGAGTCAGCTATCAGGTCGAATCGACGGAAAAAGGCAACAATGCGTTAAATGTAACGGTGGAATAAGGAGAGAAACAAAATGAATGAAAAAACAAAATTATTGGAATTATTTGAGAAAGTTAGAAAAGCAACAGATGAAGCGAAGCAGAGGATTCGGGAAATCGACGCTTCTCAAAAGCTTTCGCAAAAAGGGAAGGCTGAGGAAATACAGCAGATCAGGCAGCAGCTCAGGGATACAATAAACAAGTGCAGGGAGCAGATGCTTGCTATTGTAGACGAGCGTGAAGAGGACTATGCAGGATATTACAAAAAAATTACAATGGATAGAATGCGATTAACTGGTTACACGCAGACCCTTACAGCGAATATCGAACTGCTGAAAAAAGGATATCTTGGAAAAATTCAAGTTATGGCACTTCTCGAGCTGTATAAGAATGATGATGTGGCTATGGATATGATCAGCGCTACGCTGCAAGAGATGAAAAGCCCATACAGGGATTTTTTAGACGACAGGATCACTATCAGGAAGCAGATGAACGCTTTTGAAAGTGTTCGAAATATAATTAAGTCAAAAGTCAATATCGGACTCTTGAATCTCCCCAGCTATCATTTGGGCGATATTGACAGTACCGGCTTTTACTTTGGGAGTGGGTATCATGCTATTTTGGAAGAGCTAAACGAGGATCTTTCTATTAATTCCCCTACCGCAACGCTGACATCTCAGTCAAATGCAGATCCGAAGTTAAGGATTCATCAATGCGAAAACTCGGGAGACATTATCAGTGATGCGAGAAACAAGTCAAGAATGGCTGCGAAAGCTGAACGGCGTGAAATAGCGAAATAAAAACCTGCGTGTCAGATTGTAACGAGCAAGGTGCTCCGGGCTTTCTGTATGGATTGTTCGGGGCATTTTTATTTGAAAAGGTGGCGTATATGATGGACAATGAACAGCTTGTCGCCCGGATCCAGGCCGGAGACAATGAGGCAGAGAATATGCTTGAGCTTTGGCAACAGAATAAAGGCTTTATCGCGATGATCGCCCGGCGGTATTCTGCAGGAGCGGAGATGGAGGATCTGGAGCAGGAAGGATATATTGCCCTGTGCGAAGCGGTCCATCACTACGATTCGGACCGCGGGGCGTCCTTCATCAGCTATGCAGCATTCTGGATCAAGCGCCGGATGCGGATCTGCGCAGACAACAGCCGGACAGTGCGGCTCTCCTCCAATGCAGGGGACGAAGTCCGACAGTATCAGAAGATCATGAGGGAATACCGGCAGGAGTACGGCAGTGATCCCTCAGACCGGGAGCTGTGCGGCTTTCTATACGTCAGCCGAGAGAAACTCGACCAGATCCGGATAGCGGCTCAGATGGGCAATATACGAAGCCTGAGCGAGCCTATACCGGGGATGGATGAAGATATCAGCCTCGGGGACACAGTGGCATCTGGTGAGGACATGGAAGAGGATACCATCAGGGAGATTGACAAGGAGCAGATGAAGCGGGAACTGTGGCTTGCCGTGGATCAGCTCCCCGGAGATCTGCCTGCTGCC
>DWUT01000261.1 GCA_019120615.1 Candidatus Mediterraneibacter norfolkensis | reverse complement strand
GTGAAGATCGCGGCGGGAAGGATCGAGAGGGATCTTGCCTTCTGCGTCTACGCGGAGCCGGATTTCATCACCATTGACGGCAGAGGCGGAGCCACCGGATCGTCGCCGAAGCTTCTGAGAGATTCCGCCAGTGTGCCTACCATTTATGCATTGTACCGGGCGAGAAAATATCTGGACAGCGTCGGATCCGATATCAGCCTGATCATCACAGGCGGACTTCGAGTGTCCTCGGACTTTGCAAAGGCGATCGCAATGGGCGCGGACGCGGTGGCTGTGGCTTCTTCCGCTCTGATCGCCATGGCATGCCAGCAGTATAAGATCTGCGGGACCGGGATGTGCCCGATGGGGATCGCGACTCAGGATGAAGACTTGAGAGAACGGCTCCACGAGGACGCTGCGGCGGCAAGAGTGGCGAATTTCCTGAATGTATCCCTTGAGGAACTGAAGATGTTCGCGCGGATCACAGGACACGAAAGACTGCATGACCTGTCCGTGGAGGACCTGTGCACGGTCAGCAGGGAGATCAGTGAATTTACCAATATTCCTCATGCATAATGCATAATTCAAAAGGATAGTTTAGAAGGAGGGCAGGCGTATAAGATGCGGTGGATCGACATGCATTGTGATACGTTAAGCGAGATATGGAGAGGAAACGTCCAGTCCCTGGAGCGCAACGGACTGTGCGTTGACCTGGAACGACTGAAGAAAGCAGGGGCGAAGACACAGTTCTTCGCCTGTTTTGTAAATGCATCGGGCACGGGCGGAGATGTATGGGAACGCGCCTGGAGGGATGTCCTTGAGATGACCGAGCTGGCTTACTTGGCGGAAGGAGAGGAATTTCATCTCATCAGAGACGCCGGGGAGGTGGAAGAGGCGGATGTGACGGGCGGAAGCATAATATGCCCGCCGGATCCGAAAACGGGATCTTCCGGAATACAGGGCGTTCTGACTGTGGAGGAGGGCGGTGTCCTGAACGGAAAGATCGAGCGTCTGGATGAACTGTATCGGAGGGGAATCCGGCTGATCACGCTGATATGGAACTATGAGAACTGTATCGGAAGTCCCAACAGCCTGGATCCGCAGGTAATGGAGCGCGGGCTGAAGCCGTTTGGGATCCAGGTGGTGGAGCGGATGAATGAACTCGGCATGATCATTGACGTCTCCCATCTCTCGGACGGCGGATTCTGGGATTGCATCCGCTGCAGCCGTACTCCTATTGTGGCGTCCCATTCCAATGCAAGGAGCCTGTGCTCTCATCCGAGAAACCTTACGGATGAAATGCTCCGCGCCCTGGGGAACAAAGGCGGCGTGGCGGGCGTCAATTTTTATTCAGCATTTCTGAGAGAAAAAGACGGAACAGGCGAATCTGTGAGAGCGGGACTGGAGGATATTGTCCGTCATATGCGCCGGATGCTGGATCAGGCGGGAGAAGACGCAGTGGCTCTGGGGACAGATTTTGACGGATTCGAAACGGAAGCTCTTCCGGAGAAAATCCGGGGAGTTCAGGATATGGATCTCATCTGGGAGGCGATGAGACGGTCCGGTATCACGTCCCGGCAGATCGACAAGATCGCTTACGGGAATGTCAGCCGGATCATGGAGGAGGTATTTTCTTTTCAAGCATGAGATGATAAAATGAAGAGCGAGAGCGGTATGCCGGATGCATGTGATGGATACCTGTGACGGATCGTACATGAACCGTAATATGAAGATATCAAGGCATCCGGCATACCGCAGGAAAGGAAGAGACTGACAAAGAGGAGGACAAGAATGGAAAACAAAAGAATCATACAGGTAGAGGAGAAAGTCCCTTTTAAACTGCTTGTGCCACTGAGTATCCAGCACATGTTCGCCATGTTCGGCGCATCTGTGCTGGTTCCCTTTGTGTTTGGGATCAATCCGGCGGTGGTGCTGTTCATGAACGGAGTCGGCACCCTGCTGTTTATCCTGATCACTAAGGGGAGAGCGCCGGCGTATCTTGGCTCGAGCTTCGCGTTTCTGGCGCCTGCCGGGATCGTGATCTCAAAGTGGGGATACAGTTACGCGCTGGGCGGTTTCGTGGCAGTCGGATTTCTGGGCTGTATTCTGGCGCTGATCATCTATAAATTCGGATCGGACTGGATCGACGTTGTGCTCCCGCCTGCGGCGATGGGACCGGTGGTTGCTCTGATCGGCCTTGAACTGGCAGGAAGCGCGGCATCCAATGCCGGCCTGCTTGACGAGACGATCAACACGAAAAATGTGATCGTTTTTCTCGTCACGCTCCTGTTTGCGGTGATCGGTTCCGTGGTATTCCGGGGCTTTTTATCCGTTATCCCGATCCTGATCGCGATCATCGCGGGATATGTGGCGGCGCTCGCATGCGGGATCGTGGACTTTTCCGCGGTTGCCGCGGCACCGCTGTTTTCGCTCCCCAATTTTTCGACACCGAAATTTAAGTGGGAGGCGATCGTGATCATCCTTCCCGTGCTGCTTGTGATCGCGTCCGAGCATATCGGGCATCAGATCGTGACGGGAAAGATCATCGGACGGAATCTGCTGAAAGATCCGGGACTTCACCGTTCTCTGTTCGCAGATAACTTTTCCACGATGATCTCCGGTCTGATCGGCTCCGTGCCGACGACCACATACGGTGAGAACATCGGTGTTATGGCGATGACAAAAGTCTACAGTGTATATGTGATCGGCGGGGCAGCGGTGCTGTCCATCATCTGTTCCTTTATCGGGAAGATGACGACGCTGATTAACACGATACCGGGGCCGGTCATCGGTGGAATCTCATTCCTGCTCTACGGAATGATCGGAACATCGGGAATCCGCATCCTCGTAGAGTCTCAGGTGGATTACGGAAAATCGAGGAATATGGCGATGACTTCCGTGATCTTCGTGACAGGGCTCTCCGGGATCAATGTCCAGTTCGGCAGCATCCAGCTCACCGGTATGGTGCTGGCGTGCGTTGTGGGAATGCTGATGGGACTGATGTTCTTTATATTTGATAAGCTGAAGCTGACCAACGACCGGGAAGAGGTGTGAAAAATTTAACGGGTGCCGTGTACTTTGTACAAAGTACACGGCACCC
>DWUT01000260.1 GCA_019120615.1 Candidatus Mediterraneibacter norfolkensis | reverse complement strand
ATCCCACGATCGTATTCAGCAGTCCGGCCTTCGCGATAATCAGGAAATGGATCGTGATGACCGTCTCTGTCGGCACGATCAGCAGCATGATGATGATCATGAGCCACTGGTCGCGGAACGGGAAGTTGATCTTCGCCAGTGCATATCCCGCAAGTCCGTTCACCACAATACTCAGGACGATCAGGATCGCCGCATAGAGCAGGGTGTTTACCATATATCTCAGAAAGCTGGTGTTTGTAATGATCTGAACATAGTTGTCAAAAAAGCTTCCGTCCGGAGCCGGCGGGATGAACGCCGCGATAGAGTTCATGTCCGCTGTGATCGCCGCATCCGGCTTAAATGAGTTCGCGAGCATCCAGATGACCGGGAACAGGAAGAAGATCGACAGTACCAGCAGCACAGCTACCAGGATCCAGTTAATTCGCTTTTGCTTTTTTGTTACCATGCTTTCTCTCCTCCTTATCCTTAGTCAGTACGTTCTGGATGATCGTCAGGATGACCACGAATACCGTAAATACGATTGCCATCGTGGACGCAAGTCCCATCTCCCAGTTGACCGTACCGGTTTCATAAATATCGTACACGATCGTGTAGGTCGAGTGGTCCGGACCGCCTCCGGTCATGACCATCGGCTGTACCAGCATTCGGAATGCGCCGATCGTAACTGTGATGAACACGAAAATACACAGTGGTTTCAGTTCCGGCAGGGTGATATCCTTGAACTTCTGCCATGCACTTGCATGGTCCATCTCTGCCGCCTCATAAAGGGCCGGATTGATGTTCTGCAGTCCGCCCAGGAAAATGATCATCTGATAGCCCACGCCCTGCCATACACTCATGATGGCGATGGACGGAAGCGCCTGTTTGGCACTGTAGATAAAGGGCTGTGCGTTGATCCCGAAATTTGCAAGAAGGGTGTTCAGGATTCCCTCCGGGCTGTAGATCTGCATCCACAGTGTGGAGACAACCGCCAGTGACATGACCACCGGCACGAAGAACGCGACTTTAAAATATTTCTTGCAGTGGGCCGCTTTGTTGATCGCCAGCGCAAGGAGCAGTGCTCCGCCGCACTGGAGCGGCACGATGATGATCACGAATTTCACCGTGTTAAAAAATGACTGTACAAAAAGATCGTCCTTAAAAATATTCAGGTAGTTTTCCAGTCCTACAAAATGTGTCAGCTCAGGGTTCAGTGCGAAATAATCGGTAAAGCTGAATCCGAACGTGAGCAGCATCGGCAGGAATAAGAACAGGGTGAGCAGCACCAGTGCAGGCCCGAAAAACGCCATTCCCATGATTGAATTTCTTTTCTTCATACTTTAATCCCTCGTATAACGTTCCAGTTTCTGATCGATACGTTCCACAGCTTTGTCAAGCTCTTCATCAACATCCTTTCCGTTCAGCGCCACACTCTCCAGAACCTCCTGGAAGCAGGTGCTCACCTGCGGGTAGACCGGGGTCTTCGGACGGGGATGTCCGTAGTTGCTCAGCTGTTCATACAGCGCGCTGTAGTTTTCATCTGTCTGGAACACATCGATGTTCTCAAAAGCTTCATATGTAGACGGGAAGTTTTTCGTCATCTCCCAGATGCGGATCCCGCTGTCCACGCCGCTCATCCATTTGACCAGCTCTGTGGCTCCCTCGATATCCTTTGTCTCGGAGGATGCGGCAAACGCCCAGGATCCCGTAGGTGTGTAGGTCTCGCCGTCCCAGTCGTCGCTCACGACATAAGGCGCCACGCCAAGGTTGAGATCCGGATAACTCGTATATACGGTATTGACTTCCCATGCACCGTCAAACTTGAAGGCAGCTCTTCCGCTCTCAAAGAGATGATCGATCGGTGCTTCGGACATATATTCTTTTTCCACCACCGTGCGGAAAAATTCCATGGCTGCTTTCGTCTGATCTGAGTTAAAGTAGCCGTCCACTGTAAGTCCGTCATCGCTGACAAGCTCTCCGCCGCCGGACCATACAAACGGAGCAAAATAATAAATGCTCGATTCGCCGACCGGGAAGGTCATATCCAGCGGATATCCGCCTTTCTCATCCATCATAGGCTTCAGTTTCTCCAGAATGTCGAGGAATTCAGACCAGGTCCAGGGGTGATCCGCATCCGGAATGTCGATTCCCGCCTCCTCGATGATATCCTTGTTATAGTAGAACCCTACGCTGGACTCCATCACGCCCAGGGCGTACAGTTTGTCGTTCACTGTCCCCTGCTCGATGATGGACGGAAGGTACTCGCTTTCCTCTTCCTCCGTCAGCTCCGCCAACGGCTGGATGATCCCGTTCGCCGCATATGCTGAGATATTCGGGCCGTCCACGGTAAGTACGTCCGGCAGGCCTCCTGCCATGACCGACGCGTTCACCTTATCGGAATAACCGCCGCCGCTGTCATTTCTCGGCACGAACTCGATATCCGCAAAATACTTTCCGTCATAAGCCTCGTTAAAACTCTCCACTGATTCCTTGTACGCCTGACCTTCCTCCGTATCCTCTATGGAGTGGACCCAGATGGACAGGTACTCTTCCCCTTCGTCGTAACCAGCTACTTCCCCGGGTTCCGGGTCTTTCTGCTGGCATCCTGTGATACAGGCAGCGGCGAAGACGATTCCCATCAGGCATAACAGCCGTTTCTTCATTCCTTCTCCTCCTTCGCTGAAAGTGTTTGTGTGAAACCGTTTATGTTACCGGTTAAGTAACCGGTTCCTTTAATGAAATAATATCCCTTGAAAGGCTCTGTGTCAACAGAAAATCTGAGTTTCAGCATTTCTTCTATTTTTGCTCCTCATTTTCTGTACACATTTCACAAAACCGGTTTTGTAACCGGTTACTTTATTGATTATCGCTTCATTTATCTGTTATACTGTTGATATCAAAATACGTATCTATATTTTACATACAGTCTTCAGCCGTACTGAAGACAATTCTAATAAAGGAGCACACTTATGAAATCGAAAAAGAAAGTGACATTCGCTGATATCGCGGCATACACCGGATTTTCAAAGACGACGATCTCGCGGTATTTCAACGATCCGGATTCCCTCACTCTGGAGAATCAGCAGAAGATCGCAGACGCACTGACCGCTCTGGATTATAAGGAAAACAAGGTAGGCCGTATCCTTGCCAGCGGCAGGACCGAGTTTGTCGGGATCATCATCCCCAACCTGTATATGCATTACTATTCCGAGATGCTCAACCAGATCCTTGCAACCTATGAGACATACGGATATAAATTCCTTGTCTTTGCCGGAAACGCAAAGGCGGACGTGGAGCGAAAATACATTGAAGAACTGCTTGCCTATAATATCGAGGGAATGATCATCTTAAGTCCGACGATTCCCTCCTCGGAACTGGCCTCTTACAATGTCCCTGTCGTAGGGATCGAGCGCGAAGATCAATATATCTCCAGCGTCAACACGGACAACTATATGGGCGGAGTCCAGGCGGCCAGCCTTCTGCGGAAAAGCGACTGCGATATTCTCATCCATGTAAACGGTAAGATCTCGGACACCTCTCCGGCTTCCGGACGTATCCGCGGATTTGTTGATACCTGCGAAGAATATCACCTGCCCTATGAGCTTATCCTTACAGATCTTGGAAATACATTCGAGGAAAACAGAGAGAGAGTCTCCCGGCTGACGGATCAGCTGGAAGAAAAATACCCCGGGAAAAAGAAAGGAATTTTTATGGCAAACGATACCCACGCCAACGTCCTCTTAAATCTCCTGTTCCAGAGATACGGAAAGTTTCCCGACTCTTATCAGCTCATCGGATTTGACGACTCTCCCATCTCCCGGGAAGCGGTCATCCCCACGAGTACGGTAGGCCAGCAGATCTCCGTCATCGCGAATGAAGCCATGAAGATCCTGTCCGAGCAGATGGATGAGCGCAAAAAAAGAAGACCGGCTCCGCTGAAAGAACCGGTACATAAGATCATCCCTCCTATCCTGATCCGCAGGGAGACGACAGCGTAAAAATCCTGCGCTCCCACAGGGCAAAGCGATAGATATGAAGAATTTATGGTTATTTTAGCCGTAGTGTCGCTTATTATCGCAATTCTGAATTATAGAAAATAAGCAAGCCGCCTTGTCTCTTGGCCGGAGTAGGCAGCTTGCTTTTTAGTAACTGTTGACTTTGCACCGGAGCGGATAGGCTTCATCTATCTTCCGGCTTTCCTGTTAAATATATTATAGTCACGCTTTTTAACTGTGTCAAATAATCTTTGTCATTTCTGCGCCGCCTCACTTAATCTCTTTATTAACATTATGACCCTTCCTGCACATTCACGAATCTCTTTCGCTGACAATTCGCCACGCGCATATGCCTGCCGGATATTAATATCATCATCACTGTTCCCGGGCATGATGATATCATTTCCGGCAGCCGCACATTTCCACGGGATACTTCCGTCTTCCGGCACTGTCGTGTTCCAGTCTGACATGATCACTCCCTGAAATCCCCACTCTTCCCGCGCAACAACCGTGCAAAGGTCACGGCTGTTTGCCGCGTGTACTCCGTTGATCAGATTGTAGGAAGACATGATCGCCGCCGGGGCGCTTTCTTTTACCGCGATCTCAAAACCGCGCAGATAAATCTCACGGAGCGCCCGCTCAGAAACACAGGCATCCACTCCCATCCGGTTATCTTCCTGATTGTTGCAGGCAAAATGCTTGACCGTTACACCGCATCCTGTTTTGTCCTGCACTCCCCGGGTGACTGCGGAGGCAAGTACTCCCGAGAGAAGCGGATCTTCCGAGAAATATTCAAAGTTACGTCCGCATAAAGGATTTCGCTGGATGTTCATGCCGGGCGCCAGCCAGAGGTCTACCTGAAATTCTCTCATTTCTTCCGCAACCGCACATCCGAACTCAGTGAGCAGTTCAGGATCCCATGTCTGTGCCAGGGCAGTGCCTACCGGGAATGCCGTACAGTACTGATAATATGTATCCGCGTTTTTGTGAATTTTCATCGGCTCCAAAAATCCGTTTTCAAGAGATCCGAGAACGCCGGTTCCATAGACGGAATCTGTCTCCTTATCGACCTGATAACTCTGTCTGAGCCTTAAGCCCGCCGGTCCATCCGCCATGATCAGAGAACGGATCCGGTACTTCTCTTCCAATGCCTCTGTTGTCTCCCCAGCAGAACCCGGCACGCGGATTCCGGCTGATCCAAGAGTGCTTGCTCCCGCTGTAATGTTTCCGTAGAGAAGCGGAATCAGATCCTCTACAGGATACTGTTCTTCTGCCGGTGATACATACTGGATTTCCGGTTGTCTGCATGGCACGAATTCATATACCGGTATCGCTTTTTCCTTTGCTTCCTCCGCTCTGCTTTCGCTGTTTCCGGAGCTGTCCCGGCACAGTTCTTCAAACGGCTCTTTCCGGGGACAGATCCGGTGCGTTTTCTCCAGAACCACTTCCCGGGAAACTGTAAGATAAGCCGAGAGCACAGCAGAATCCAGGCTGTTTCCCACCCATATACCGTATGTTCCTGCTTCCACGATCCACGCCTGCCGCTCTTCAGAAAATACGGCAAGCTGCTTCTGCCGGATCTCCACAACTACTTCCCGGCTCTCTCCCGGCATCAGACGGTCTGTCTTTGCAAATCCCGCAAGTCTTCGGCTTTCTTTTTCAATTCCGCTCTTAGGAAAAGATACATATACCTGCACCACTTCCCTGCCGGCATAGCTTTTTCCTGTATTTTTGACCGCGACCCGTGCCTGAACCGAAGATTTCTCCGTCTGCAGGTCACAGAATTCCAATCCGAACGATGTATAGGAAAGTCCGTATCCGAAAGAGAACAACGGCTTTACGCCAAAACTGTCAAAGTAACGGTATCCCACATAGATGCCTTCCCTGTACTCTTCTTTTTCCAGATTTCCGTTGAGATAGCTGTATGTATCTGCGAAGGGGTAATCCTCATACCGCCGGGCCCATGTTGTCGTCAGTTTTCCTTCCGGCACCGCCCTGCCGAAAAGAATATCCGCAACAGCGTGTCCACCTTCCTGCCCCGGCTGGGAGATATTCAGAACTGCACGGATATTCTCCGTTTCCTGAAGGATATCCGTAAGCTCAACCGGACCGCCGGAGTTCAATATCAGAATCAGAGGAATATGAAGCCCGTCAAGGTACAATATATCCTCCCTCTCTCTGCTGCTCAGATAATAATCCCCCTTTTCAAGGCGGCGGTCTTTTCCCTCTCCGGAGATCCGGCTGATCATATAAACCACCGCGGCGGCTCCTTTCAGATCTGCTTCTGTGATCCTGCGTCCGCCCGGAAGAGCAAACGGATTTGCCGCATAGGCATCAAATGGATTCTGCACATGACGCGCATCCTCCAGTATCTTTTCTTTCCACTCTTCTCTGGCTTCTTTATAACGTTTATCATAATCCTGGATCCATTCTTCGTTTGTAACGGATACTCCGGCTTCTTTTATTCCTCTGTAAACAGAGATGTTTTCCCTGTTATTGACATCGCCTGATCCGATGCCGCCTTTTACTGTCTTCTCCGCACCGCTGCCGAACAGGGCGATGGGATCAGAAGTCTTCAGCGGGAGCATCCCCTCGTTTTTAAGGAGCACAATTCCTTCTGCCGCCGCTCTTCTAGCCAGAGTTCTGTGTTTTTCTTCGCGATGAGACAGCCCCTGTTTCAGGCTGCCGCTGTGTGTCCATTTTTTCATCATTCTTACCTCTTTATCCGTCATAAATTTTTAGCTGCAGTATAAGAAAGCCGCCATAGCGTTCTCCTGCGGATTTCGGAAGGATCGCCCTATGGCGGCTTTTCAGTTTCTCTCTGTTCTCCTATTCTTTAACACCGCCGAGGGTCACGCCCGCGATGATGTATTTGGAGAGAAGCAGATATACAATAATGATCGGTACGATCGCTACTGTGATCATCATATAGATTTTTCCCATATCAAAGTTCATGTAATCTGCACCTCGGAGCGTTGCGATCAGGATCGGAACTGTCATCTTATCCTTGGACTGGATCACCAACGCAGGAACGAAGTAATTATTCCATGATCCTACAAACGAGAAGATTGCCTGCACCGCGATCGCCGGCTTCATGATCGGAAGCACGATCCGGTTGAATGTCCTGAATTCTCCGGAGCCGTCGATCCTTGCCGCCTCTACAAGAGACAGCGGAAGGGATGACTGCAGATAACTGTACATAAAATAAAATACAGCCGGAGATGCGATAGAGGGTATGATAAGCGGAAGGAGCGAATCATACATACCCATATTCGTGATCAACCGCAGGAATCCCATCGCTGTCACCTGTGTCGGCATGACAAGTATTGCCATGATAAACGTAAATGCTGCTTTCTTTATCTTGAAATCATATGCATACAGACCATACGCTGTCAGCGATGAAAAATATGTACACAGAGCCGCTGAACATGTCGATACGATCAGACTGTTGAGAATCCCCCTGAACATCGGGAAACTTCCGTCATTTGCAACATTCTTTAAGTTCTCCAGAAAATATGTTCCCGGGATCGCGGAAAATCCTTTCTGCAGATCCGCATGAGAACGCGTTGCGTTCACGATCAGGATATAGAAGAAGAACAGGCACAAAAATGACAGAAATATGAGCACCACATGAGCTATAATCGTCTGTACACGATTCGCTTTATTAGATTTCATCTTCTATCTCCCCCTTTTGCTGCTTTTGCTCTTTTTCTTGCTGCCTTTGCTTCGCTGTCAGTGCCGTTTGTCATCCTGTATACAAAGAAGCACAAGATACCACTCACAATAAACAGGTATACAGACAATGCACCCGCCATACCATAATTTCTGCTCTCCAGATGACTGTTCAGGAACATGATCAGTGTCATGGACGTACGGTCCGGATTACCCTGACCGTTTGTCAGGATCTGAGGAACATCGAACATCTGCAGTCCGCCGATAATTGATGTGATCAATGTATATGCAAGAATCGGCCGGATCAGCGGAAGAGTGATATAGAAAAATCTTTTGATACTTGTACACCCGTCCAGTTCACAGGCTTCAAATATGTCCTGACTGATACCCATAATTGCGGCCATAAGCATGATCGTAGTATTTCCGAACCACATCAGGAAGTTCATCAGACCTACAAGAGATCTCGTACCGATTACGGATCCGAGAAAATCAATCGGTTCACTGATCCATCCCAGAGACATCAGGATCGAATTGATCGGTCCGTTTGTTGAGAACATTGCAAAAAACAGCATTGCAAATGCAGATGCCATGATCAGATTCGGAAGATAGATGACCACCTTGAAAAACTGCTTTCCGCGAATCTTAAGACGGATATCCGTAAACCAGTTTGCAAGGAGCAGTGCCACCACGATCTGGGGAATGAATCCGATCACCCACAGTATCAGAGTGTTACCAGCGTATTTCAGCATATCTGATCCCAGCAGGCTGATATAGTTCTGCAGCCCTACAAAATTCGGACCGATTTCTTTGATTCCCGACCGGTAATATTCGAAAAAACTATATCGAATCGTATCGATCAGAGGGATCAGCGAAAAAATGAAAAAACATATAAAAAACGGAAGGATAAAAATATATCCCCATTTTGCGTAGCTGACGCTTCTGCGTTTCTTTTTCATAAGCTACCGTTCCTTTCTGTGTCCGGCGGCTGCCCCCGAAACTTCTTCGGTGCAGCCGCCTCCTCATCTGTTATTCCGGCCACTGAACTTCTGTAATATCCGGATAACGTTCTTTTATAGCTGTTTCGAAATTATCTTTCGCTTTATCAAAATCCACATTGCCCTGGAAATAATCGCTGAATGAATTCTGGAACAACTCTACACATCCCAAGTCATATGCAGAAAGAGGAGCAATCTGAATGTTTTCTGCTACAGGCGCATAATATTCATATGCGTTCTGTCCGCCGAGGAAATCCGATGCATATGTATCGTCCGCAGCCGCTTCTTTCATTCCGCTTACCGTATTTGTGAAGTCAAGGTAATCCTGTGAAATTTTCAGCAGTGTGTCTTTCTCCGCTGTCATTGCAAGGATAATGTCTTTTACGTGTTCCGGATTATCCGTTCCTGTTGCCGCATGGATATAGGAACCGCCCCAGTTGTATTCCTGCGGAGGATTTGTAACAGCCCATGCACCTGTATCGCCATCCCAGTTCGGATTCAGAGTAAAGTCAATTCCCCACGGCGGAAGCAGGAATGCAAATACCTTTGAGGAAGAGCCCATTGCTTTGTTCCAGTCGTCATTAAACTGACCTTTTACAGTCTTGTCCAGATAACCGGCGTCAAGCCATTCTTTGGAATTTTCCACCCAATCCATAATCAGCGGATCTACTTTTACTGTTGTCTCACCGTCCGCAACCCACGGTTCGCTGATATTATTGCTGTACACACGAAAAGTGTCTGCATATGAGGCAAATGTATAATATCCTTTTGCTTTCAGCTCCTCGGCAGTTGCTTTCAGAGTATCCCAGTCTTTTACTTTCTCTCCTACTGCTGTCGGATCATCAGTTCCGAATACATCCTGTGCAATATCTCTGCGGTATACCAGAACTCCCGGGCAGCACTGCCATGTAGAACCTCTCTGAACTCCTTCCCTGTCAGAAGCCGTTGTCTTTGTAAAATCATACTGATCCGCAAGATCTGTATCCGGATCGATTCCCAGATCAGTAAGCGGCATTGCAACGTCGGCTTCTGCATCCGTATATTTGTAAACATAATCTGTCTCGGATAAGAAAATGTCGATCTTGTCGTCCGCAGCCGCGTCCGCCTGATTCATAAGTGCTTCGTCGAGTTTCTGCTGATAAACGCCGTCCTGATTCGGGTTAATTATCCAGTGAATCTCCGTTCCATCTTTCAATGTGGTCACCGTTCCGTCATCGGATGTGCTCTCAACTTCCGGATACACAGCTTCCAGACGTGTGCGGAACTCATCATTCCAGCTGTAAATGTTGATGACCTTTCCCTCTTCCGTACTCTCTGTTGTTCCGGATCCTTCATCAGATCCTGAACTGCCACAGCCTGCCAGCAATCCTGCCGCAGTGACTGCTGCCATTAAAGCAGCAAATGCTCTCTTTTTCATTGTTCATTCCTCCTGTCTTATATTATCTACAAGGCTCCCGCCCTGCTTACGCTGATGAAATTATATCTCAATTCTGTTGCTCAATATATTATAAATTTCAAAAAAATATCAGATTCATGACCCGTTTTCGGCACATTTTGATTTTATGTCATGATTCTGATATTTTTCCCCCTTTTTCTGATTTTTGCCATACAAGGATTCTTATATAATTTCCATAAATAATAAATACTGAATCATGAAAGGAGACGCAAAATGAAACATCTGCAGTTTGTTGACGAGTACGGCAGTTTTTCCATAGAACAGCCGGAAAATACAAGTTATCTTTATTTTCCGCTGGCGTCAGAAACAGGGTTGAAGAGTTCTCTTACACCGAATCTGGGCGGTGATTCCAAGACGGATCAGGAAACCTTCTTATTAGAACCTGTCAGTGCGGAAAATCTTCATAATAACCGTTCTGTCAGAAATTTCTGGCTTGTATGTGAAAAAGAAGGGGTTTTCTCCGCGTCAGGCGCGTCTGCGGAGCAGGAAGCGGTAAAATTTACAGACCTTCAGGATCAAAGCAAGATCACCGCAGGATTCATGTGGCATACACTGGAAAGGATCTCTTCCGCCCTTTCCCTTGAGACACGGATCACTTCCTTTATTCCTGTAAATGATAATGTAGAAATCATGCACATTACTGTCCGTAACCAGTCAGACAGTACAAAGGAGCTGATCCCTTACGCCGCAATTCCGATCTACGGTCGGAGCGCTGATAATATAAGGGATCACAGAAATGTAACTTCCATGCTCCACCGCATCCGGACAGATTCCAACGGAGTCTTCGTCCGGCCGACAATGTCTTTTGACGAGCGGGGACATCGTCCCAATACAAAAATCTATTATGTATGCGGATACAGCGGCAACGGCCATGCTCCGGAAAGTTTCTATCCCACTGTAGAGGACTTTCTGGGAGAAGGAGGCACCTACACACACCCACGCGCCGTCCATGAAAACTGCCCCGGTATCCCGGCAGGATCCACAGCCGCTGGCAAAGAAGCGATGGGCGCTTTCCGTTTTCCCAGGATCCGGCTTGCCCCCGGTGAAGAGGCAGAATATATTCTGCTCCTCGGAGTGGAAGACAGCGAAGAGGACATTAACCGTATTTTGGGAAAATACAATACTCCGGATAAGGTCCGGAATGCCCTTGAAGCAACGAAATCATGGTGGAAAGAGAAAGTCAACACGGGATTTCATACCGGAGACGCCGATTTTGACCGGCTGATGAAATGGATCTGTTTCCAGCCGTTCCTCCGGCGTCTGTTCGGATGCTCCTTCCTGCCCCACCACGATTACGGAAGAGGCGGACGGGGATGGCGGGATCTCTGGCAAGACTGCCTTTCTCTCCTTCTCATGGACCCCGGCGGAGTAGGACTGATGATCGAGAAAAACTTTGGTGGAGTGCGGATCGACGGGACAAATGCAACGATCATCGGCGACGGGGACGGTAATTTTATAGCAGACCGCAACGGGATCGCACGGGTGTGGATGGATCATGCCCTCTGGCCTCAGATGACTACAAAACTCTATATTGACCAGACCGGGGATATCGATATTCTGAACAGGCAGGCTTCTTATTTTAAGGATGCCCAGGCAGACAGAGGAACACAGATCGATGCCCTGTGGGACGCCGGACAGGGCAGCCTGCTTCGCACAGAGGGCAATGATATTTATACCGGGACCATATTAGAACATCTTCTGATCCAGCAGCTGACTGCCTTTTACGAGGTCGGTGATCATAACATTTACCGCCTGCGGGGAGCTGACTGGAACGATGCTCTGGATATGGCTCCCGAACACGGGGAAAGCGTCGCTTTTACCTGCGCCTATGCAGGAAATCTCCGTGAGCTCGCCTCAATGATCCGGCTTCTTGAAAGCCGCTCTCCCGGAGCCGAAGCAGAACTGATTGAAGAACTGCAGATCCTGCTGAATGACGATATCGGATTATTTGAGAACATAGAGGCAAAAAAGAAATTACTCGCAAGTTATACCCAACGCTGCCGGCACCGGATCAGCGGCAGACGCATTGCCGTCCGCCTGTCCGAGCTGGCGGAAAATCTGGAGCGCAAGGCCGACTGGCTCACGGGACATCTCCAGAATCACGAATGGATCGACGGAGGAACGGATGAAGGGTGGTTTAACAGCTATTACGATGATCATGGCCGTGCAGTGGAAGGATTTTTCCCGAATGAGGTTCGCATGATGCTTACAGGACAGGTCTTCTCCATTATGGGAAACGTCGCTTCCGAACAACAGATCCGCAGGATCGTAAACAGCGCAGACCGCTATCTCTACCGGAAAGAAATCGGCGGTTACAGGCTGAACACGGATTTCCATGAACTTAAATTCGACATGGGGCGTATGTTCGGCTTTGCATACGGTGAAAAAGAAAATGGAGCCGTATTCTCACATATGACAGTGATGTATGCCAATGCACTGTACCGCCGCGGTTTTGCGAAGGAAGGGTGGAAAGCACTGAAAACACTGGCAGATACCGCTCTGGATTTTGACACCAGCCGAATCTATCCTGGTATACCGGAATATTTCCGCTCCGACGGCCGCGGAATGTACCACTATCTGACAGGAGCTGCAAGCTGGTTCATGATGACCATGATCACCCAGGTCTTCGGCGTCCGGGGACAGGCAGGCGATCTCATCCT
>DWUT01000259.1 GCA_019120615.1 Candidatus Mediterraneibacter norfolkensis | reverse complement strand
TTTCTCGCTCTGAATCTGATACTTTCCTAAAGAATTATACCACTATCCCATCAATCATGACAGGCTGAAGATTGGTAAATTTTGTTCGATTGCCTGTGGCGCAAGATTTTTATTCAATAGTGCAAATCATACAATGAACTCTTTATCCACCTATCCATTTCCTATTTTTTTCGAGGAGTGGGGGCTGGATGTCAAAGATATAACATCAGCCTGGGACAATAAGGGCGATATTGTCATCGGCAATGACGTCTGGATCGGATATGAAGCTGTTATAATGGCAGGAGTTACCATTGGAGATGGGGCGATCATCGGCGCACGCGCCGTAGTAACAAAAGACGTGCCGCCATATACGATTGTCGGAGGCGTGCCGGCAAAACAAATACGCAAACGTTTTTCAGATGAAACCATCTCTGAACTTTTAAAAGTGAAATGGTGGGACTGGCCGATTGAAAAAATTTCACATAATATTGAGTTTATTAAAAGTGGTAATTTGAGTTCCAATCTGATGTTGAATTTACATTAGTAAGTTTTATAAAGCAGGCGCCGGTTCGCTGGCGCCCGCTTTTCACATACCGTCAGACAACAGACTGCAGCAAAAATTAAAAAGAAACTATCAGATTTTGTAACAGTATGGGAAGATTGAGATTAACAGGAATGAATATAACATACAAAAGAGCAACACTTGAAGATTTAGATATGCTGACAAAAACGAGAATAGAGGTATTAAGAGCAGCCGATAAGTTTTCTGATAATATAGATATGAGCGAAATAGAGAGGCAATCTCAGTTTCTTTCAGGTAATGCCGACCTTTCACAATCCGAGTGGAAAGAAGGCTTACATAATGAATATGTATACGAAACCGGAGTACAGAAGAAAAGGCATTGCCTATAAAACACTGGATATTTTAGTCGAAGAAAGTAAAGCGAAAGGTATCTCGGCTATCTCATTAGAAGCAACAGACATGGGGCGGCCACTATATGAAAAATATGGGTTTGTAAAGCTGAATGATGAGATGGAACTGACAGAGTGAGGAGATGGACAATGATAAGAGAAGCAAATATAAAAGACCTGGATAATCTATTGGAACTGTATCTTGATCTGCATGAGGAAAAAATCCCGGAATCTTCAGAAAAACTGTGCCAGGTATGGGACTCAATTCTGAATGATCCGAATCACCATATCATTTTAAAAGAGGTGGATGGAATCCTGGTTTTATCGTGTGTCTGCGTTATCATTCCTAATCTTACCAGAAATGTCAGACCTTATGCTCTTATAGAAAACGTAGTCACACGCGTAAAATACCGGGGAAAGGGGTATGCAACGGAATGTCTTAATCATGCAAAGGGGATAGCAGTAAAAAATAACTGTTACAAAATGATGCTTCTGACAGGTTCTAAAGAGAAAAGTACGTTAAATTTTTATTTAAAAGCAGGGTATAACAATACAGATAAAATGGCATTTATTCAATGGCTGGAATGATATAAAATATGAAAAGAATAATTTTATTGATCAGCATCTTATTTATTTTTTTACTGTTTGGATGCAGTACACAAACGCCTCAAGATACTATTTCCAGGTGGCTCGGCATTGATGTATCAACTGGAAGTGAAGTATCCACATATGACAATCATGGGGGCTTTCATGGTGATGGGACAACTCTTATCACGTTGAGCTTTTCTGATGATAAGGCACTGAGACAGATAGAAGAGAGCAACGAGTGGGAAAAATTTCCATTAGATGATACTGTCAAAGCGTTGATATATGGAGTATCAGACGGAACAAACTTCATTGGCCCCTATTTGACAGACAATACGGGAAAGACGATCATCCCCGAAATCGAGAACGGCTATTATTTTTTGATTGATAAACAGGAAAATCAGGACGAAATAGTAAGTAAAAACATTCTTAACAGATATTCATTAAATTTTGTGTTAGGAATTTATGATACTGACACGGATATTTTATACTTCTGTGAATTTGATACTTAACAAGGGGGAAGAACAATGGAAAGGCAGAAAAATAGAGCAATTGTTTTTTTTGATGGCATTATGCCTCTGGATTTTTTATGTTTTTCAGCAGGAAATGGCAAAGTATAGTCTGTATACCATCGTTAGTTACAATGTGCACGAGGCTGCAACTTTCATTCCACTGATTCTTATTACGGCAGCACTGATATGGTTTGGATATCTTATGGTAAAGGCAGTAAAAAGACAGTGTGACCGATATGACTTCTTTTTTCTATTAGTTCTTTTGCTTACTGTGATTTTGTTAGGACGATACGTTTGCTGTGACATGATTCAGGGGAGCGCACATGTCGTTGCTTCTGTTAACAATGTAGATGAACAGAAAGGAGAAATCGAAATAAAAATCGAAGATGGCCAGACTCTGGTAATGGAATCCCCGGAAATTGTAAACCGTATGATAGAAACAGATGGAACAAAGTATTGGATCAGTTATAGCTGGAATGCGGGGACTCCGGAAAAGCGAACAATTACAAGCATTGCTATACGCAGATGACTGTGACAGAGAATGGTTGAAAAATGATTAAAAAAGGATTTGAAAAAACTCCCTCGAAACATCCCATCGGTTTTGCAGATAATAATCAGGAAACCAAATTTGTTTCAGAAGGGAGTTGTTTTTGTGGAAATGCAGAATATGCATTTGGCAATCACGTCCGTTCCCGTGCAGAACTGGGGTGAGCTTTACGATCAGGATGAAGCATTGAAAACAGGAACCGTTTTTAAAGATCTGGATTTGCCGTTTTTTGCTGCAGAACAGGTTTCTGCGGAAGGTTCTTCTGTCATGGAATCTCTGAAAAGTCCAAAAGAGAAGGAATGCAGTGAAAAGATGCTGGAAATCCAGAAGATCAGCTTTATAATGGATGATCTGAGACTGTATCTGGACACACATCCGGACGATACGGATGCTCTGACAATGCTGAAGGACGTCCTTAAGAGGCGAAAACAGGTGATGTCTGAATTTGCCTCCAGATTTTATCCCCTTACTATGGACTGTATGGCAGAGCTGTATGAGAGGAATCCTTCGTCAGCATGTTACTGCTGGCAGGAAGGCGCGGCTCCCTGGGAAGGAGTGTGCTGCTAATGTGGATTTATGAAAAAAGACTTCAGTATCCTGTCCGGATCACAAAAACCTGTCCGAAAACGGCTCAGCTTATCATCAGCCAGTACGGCGGTCCGGATGGAGAATTGTCGGCTTCTATGAGATATCTTTCTCAGCGTTATACCATGCCCGTGAAATCCGTTGGCGGCCTTCTGACGGATATCGGAACAGAGGAACTGGCGCATATGGAGATGATCTGTGCCATGGTGTACCAGCTTACGAAAAATCTGACCGTGGAGCAGGCAAAGGAAGCAGGATTTGATGCCTACTATATTGACCACACTACAGGAATCTGGCCTCAGGCTGCATCCGCGATGCCGTTTACGGCGAAGGAGTTCCAGTCTAAGGGGGACGCTGTCACTGACCTGACAGAAAATCTGGCAGCAGAGCAGAAGGCCCGTACCGTCTATGACAATCTTCTGCGGATGATCACGGATCCGGAGGTGAGAGAGCCCCTCAAGTTCTTAAGGGCAAGAGAGATCGTCCATTTCCAGAGATTCGGAGAGGCTCTGGAAAAAACAAAAGAGAAACTGGATGAAAAGAATTATTATTATTTCAATCCGGAATTTGATAAGAAAATGATGAAATAGATCCTTGAGAAGGTGTACCTGGCAGAGCTCCGGTACACCTTCTGTAATTCACAGATCATTCATGTTAACAGCAGGGCGGTCACCGGACGCTGAGAGCCTTCTTAACAGAAAAACGGGAGGAAAGAAAGAAAAAACAACTTCTCTTTCTCAGAAATAAAAAAAATGACACAGGTGTTATCGGGTGATATAATGAAACCACAAGGTCTCCATCTATCTGGATGATATTGAAAAGTTAAAATAAACGAAGAACGAGGTAATAGAAATGAACAGAAAGAAAAGTCAGGCTATAGCCGAAGATATCGAGGTTGTTGTAACCAGCTTCAATCAGGGTGCGATGATACTGGAAGCAGTCCATTCTATACAGGAACAGACTGTGCTGCCGGCGCGGATCTGTATTGTGGACGATGGCTCAACAGATGAAACTTCTCTCAGGCTTCTGAAGGAACTGGAGGAAGAGGAGAAAATGGCTGTGCCGCTGACCGTATTGAGACAGCCGAACGGAGGCGTATCGGCAGCGAGAAATACCGGAATCCGGGCGGCAAAGTCTCCTATGGTCCTGGTGCTTGACGGGGACGACAGGCTGGAATCAACTTTTATTGAGGAGGTCGGCAGTCTTCTTCGTGAGACTCCGGAACTGATCGCGGCCTCATCATGGATGAGAACTTTCGGAGTCCTCAAAGCGGAGATCCGTCCCTGCGGAGGAGATATCACTCATTTCCTTTCCCGGAACTGCTGTCCTGCGACACATATTCTGCGGAGAAGGGCATGGGAACAGTGCGGTGGATATGACGAGTCCATGCGCTCCGGCTTTGAGGACTGGGATTTTTTTCTGAGCATGCTGGAGACGTCCCCTGATGTTTCGATCGGGATCGTGGAGAAACCGCTGATTGAGTATCGTACTGCACCGGCTTCCTCCAATGTAAGGAGCATGACAAAACGGCTTGATCTTATGCGATTTCTGATTGAAAAGCATAAAAAGGCTTATCTGGAGCATGTGGCTGATGCAGTGCTTGGCGTGGAGGCTGTGTCCATGTCAAGGCTGTATGGATGGGAAAACGAGATTCTCCGGGGGATGGAGCGAGGTCGGGAAGTTAGCCTGGAATCCGTAGACTTTTTGGAACATCCGTCTTATGGAGACGGCGGAATGGCTGCGGCTGTGCGCATTGCATCGGCAAAAAAGAGGGGATAACAGGAAAGATTCAGAGAAAATTTTTGAAAATACTATTGTGTATTTGCTTCAACTTGTTTATTCTATTATAGTACAGTAACAATCAATATAAAGCGAGGTAGAGAAGATGAAACCTGTAAAAGAAGGAAAAGTGCGCGAGATTTATGACAATGGCGACAATCTGATCATGGTCGCAACAGACCGGATCAGCTGCTTTGATGTTATCCTGAAAAATACTGTGACAAAAAAAGGAACAGTTCTGACACAGATGTCCAAATTCTGGTTTGAGATGACAGAAGATATCCTTCCGAACCATATGATCTCCACAGATGTAAAGGATATGCCGGAATTTTTCCAGCAGCCTCAGTTTGACGGCAACAGTATGATGTGCCGGAAACTCAACATGCTTCCCATCGAGTGTATCGTCCGCGGTTACATAACAGGAAGCGGCTGGGCAAGCTATCAGAAAGACGGCACTGTCTGCGGAATCAAGCTTCCGGAAGGCCTGAAAGAATCCGACAAACTGCCGGAACCAATCTACACACCTTCCACAAAAGCAGAGATCGGCGATCATGACGAGAACATTTCCTATGAGCAGAGCGTTGCCCACCTGGAGAAATATTTCCCGGGAAAAGGCGAGGAGTACGCTTCCAAGCTTCGTGATTATACGATCGCTCTTTACAAGAAATGTGCGGATTACGCTCTGAGCCGCGGCATCATCATTGCGGATACAAAATTTGAGTTCGGTCTTGACGAAGAGGGCAATATCGTTCTCGGCGACGAGATGCTCACCCCTGACAGCTCACGTTTCTGGCCGGCAGACGGATATGAGCCGGGACACGGACAGCCGTCATTTGACAAACAGTTCGCCCGCGACTGGCTGAAAGCCAACCCGGACAATGACTGGACGCTTCCGGATGATATCGTTCAGAAGACGATCGATAAATATCTTCAGAGTTACGAGATGCTGACAGGAAAGAAACTGCAGTAAAAAATATTGCTGAAAAAATCATATGTCAAATATAAACCATAGATTTTGCGGTTTTGTAAAATCTGCGGTTTAGAATAGCAACAAGGAAAAGCCATACCTGAAAGGAACAGATAGCAGATGCTTCAGTATCCTTCCGGTATGGCTTTCCTGGAATCTGAGAGGTGAAAGGTATGAAAGCGGTTGTTTATAAAGGAAACGGGCAGGTTACTCTGGAAGAGCGGCCCATGCCGGTACTGCAGGATGAGCGAGACGCGATCATTCAGGTCACTTTGACCACGATCTGCTCCAGTGATATCCATATCAAACATGGCGCAGTACCAAGAGCAGTGCCGGGCACGATCCTGGGACACGAGTTTGTCGGAAAAGTTGTGGAGACCGGAAAAGCAGTGAAGAAAGTGAAACCGGGAGACCGTGTGGCAGTAAATGTGGAGACTTTCTGCGGAGAATGCTTTTTCTGCAAAAGAGGTTTTGTCAACAACTGTACGGACGTGCACGGCGGCTGGGCGCTGGGATGCCGGATTGACGGAGGACAGGCGGAATATGTCCGGATCCCCTATGCTGATAACGGTCTGACCGTCATTCCGGACAATGTGACAGAGGAACAGGCTTTATTTAACGGAGATATCCTTTCCACAGGATACTGGGCTGCAAAGATCGGCGAGCTCCATCCTGCAGACACAGTGGCTGTGATCGGAGCGGGGCCGACGGGACTGTGTACCATGATGTGTGCCCGCCTGTACACTCCTGCGAAGATCATCGCCATTGATACAGATGAATACAGACTGGCTCTTGCAAAGGAGAAAGGCATTGCAGACATCACTCTCGTTCCCGGCAGAGACCGGATCGAAGAAGCGGTTCTTCAGGCATCCGGGGGCAGAGGAGCTGATACGGTATTTGAAGTAGCAGGAGGGAAAGATACGTTCCAGACTGCGTGGAAGATTGCAAGGCCCAATGCGGTTGTAGTGATCGTGGCAATGTATGAAGAACCCCAGATGCTCCCTCTTCCGGACATGTACGGGAAGAACCTGGTATTTAAGACAGGAGGGGTCGACGGAAGTTACTGTCAGGAAATCATGGATCTTACTGCCTGCGGCAAACTGGACGCAGGATTTCTTATTACTCACCGTTGCAGACTGGATGCGATCATGGAAGCATATGATATCTTTGAGAACAAGAAAGACCACGTTATCAAATATGCAGTGAGAGTGGGAGCGGACGATTAATCATATGCAAAAACTATAGCTTTTGATTTGATATAAATATTTGAAATATCATTTTGCCCGTTATAAAATGTAAGCAGCAAAAAGGAGAAAGGAGAAAAAGAAATGCTTGGAAATTTTGAATACTGCAATCCTACAAAACTCTATTTTGGCGAGGATTCACTGAACTATTTAAATACAGAACTGCCGAAATACGGCAGCAATGTCGTTCTGATCTACGGCGGCGGTTCCATCAAAAAGAACGGTAT
>DWUT01000258.1 GCA_019120615.1 Candidatus Mediterraneibacter norfolkensis | reverse complement strand
AGGTGCCGTGTACTTTGTACAAAGTACACGGCACCTGTTAATTTTTTATCATTTCAGGAAACTTTCAATAATTACTGCTTCCGCCTCTTCTTCTGTCATACCGAAGGTACGCAGTTTGATGAGCTGTTCATCATTGATCCTTCCGATTGCCGCTTCGTGGATGATCTGTGCATCCACATGTCTTGCGTCAATCTCAGGAATAGAACTGATCTCGGCGCCGTCCATGATGATGGAATCACACTGGACATGGGCGTGGCAGCGGTTATTTCCGATTACCTTCGGATGGAACACCTGCTTGGAATTACCTTTTCCGACAGAACGGGAAACGATCCTTGCGGAACTGTTCTCTCCGTTCAGCTCTACATCCATATTGGAAACAGCACTCTGTCCTTCATCTGTCATCAGCTTCTCCGTCACGAAAAGCTTTGCGTTCTCTGCAAGTTCAATATAGTTCTCACGCTCTGTAGCGTCCACGCCTTTGATCTGAGTAGTCTCAAGCGTAAACACAGAGTCCTCTCCCACATAAATCTTTGTCACCGGATTAAGGACTTTCTGTCCTGTTCCGCTGCCTTCCGCATAGTGGTTCTCAATATATTTTACATTGCATCCTTTTCCCACATGAAATGCATGGATTCCGTCATGCCTTGTCTCACTGCATCCCTCTCCGTGGATACCGCAGCCGGCAATAATAGTCACATCCGCGCCGTCCTCGATATAGAAATCGTTATATACAATATCGACTCCCTCTTTGGACATAACAACAGGGATATGCACCATTTCATCCTTCGCCTCACCGCTGATATGGATATCAATACCCGGCTTGTCCTCTTTTTTCACAATGTTGATATGACGGCTGTCTCCATGGCATACTGCCATTCCGTTCAGACGGAGGTTATAGGCACCTTCCTGCTTAAACCCATAGGAATCAATCACATTCAGCACGTCCTGTGTCACCTTGTCAAGTTCTACTTTATTATTAGACTCCATAGAGGTCACCTCCCTTTTGTCTTCTGCACTCGCAGGAATCTATCTCCTGATCGAACAGCGTCGGCATGATCTCGGCAGCATCACCGATAGATTCTACTTTTCCGTCGCTGATCACCATGATCCGGTCAGCCATCTGGATGATCCGTTCCTGATGTGAGATCAGGATCAGGCTTTCTTTCTTTTCTTTATGGATCTGTTCGAACCGCTTGATCAGCATGGAGAAACTCCACAGATCAATCCCGGCTTCCGGCTCATCAAATACACACAGGTCATGGTGCTTTGCCAGAACCGTCGCAATCTCGATCCTCTTCATCTCACCGCCGGACAGAGTGGCGTCCGCTTCTCTGTCGATATATTCCATGGCGCAGAGCCCCACGCTGCTGAGCAGATTGCAGCATGTCTTCTCGTCAAGAGTTGTTCCCGCCGCCAGGGACAAAAGCCTGCGCACCGTCATCCCTTTAAATCTCGGCGGCTGCTGGAAAGCGAAACCGATCCCTGCCTTGGCACGCTCATCAATAGAATAATCTGTGATGTCCTTCCCGTCGAGAATGATCTTTCCCTGGGTAGGCTTGTTGATTCCCATAAGAACCTTTGCCAGAGTGGACTTTCCGCCTCCGTTGGGGCCTGTAATAACAAGCATCTCGCCGTCATTTACTGTAAAACTCACATCGGAAAGGATCTCTGACTGTTTTCCTTCTTCTAAAACATCATATGATAAATGTTCTACCTGTAACATCTGGATTGTCACTTCCTTTTCTTTAGATACCCGCAGATGAAAACCGCCGGAACAATTCTCTGTACCGATCTGCATAGATACTTCCTCTTCTCCATATAAAAGCAAACTCATGAGAAATATGGAAGTCCCGCAGGGGAATCCTTTTCAGGACACCTTCGGCAAGTTCCCGGCGCACCGCGACTTCATATAAAAATGTAATACCACATCCGGCTTTTGTCAACTCCTTAATCGTCTGAAGGCTCCCCACTTCCATTACCTTCCGGAAGTCCTCCGTACTCAGATTCTTTGAGTTCAGGTAGCGTTCCAGCACCTCTCTTGTACCGGATCCGGACTCTCTTAAAAGGAGTCTTTCCCGAAAAAGATTCTCAACGGAAACCGGATCTTCACTGAACTGATAGTCCGGACTGCAGACCGCAATATAGTTTTCCACAGAATAGACCTGTGATTCGTATTCACTCTTCTTAAAAAAACCTTCCACCAGTGCAAAGTCAATCTCCCCCTGATCAAGTCTCTGGAGAAGATCTCTTGTATTATCCACCTCCATGTGGATCTTGGCCTCCGGATATTTTCTGAGATATTCTTCCAGGATCTGCCCCATCAGAGCATCCCCCACCGTCCTGGTCGCGCCAAAGCGGAGTTCTTTTTCGTCATCTGCCTTAAGCATCTCATCCTGAATAGAAAGTTCATCATGTTTCATGGTCAGAGATGCATTCCGAAGGATCTCCCCGGCGCCGGTCAGTTTCAGTTTCTTTCCTTCATACCGGAAAAGCTTCGTATTATAGTGTTTCTCCAGAAAACGGATATGCTGAGACACTGCAGGCTGCGTAATGTTCAGTTTCTCCGATGCTCTTGTAAAATTCATGCACTGGCACACTGTTAAAAACGTCTCCATCCTGAAATCCAGCACAGGATTCCACCCCTTTCTGAAAACAAAACACAGAAACGCGGACGCCCGGTTCAAAGCAGTCCTTTTATCCGTGCTCTAATTAAATATGGGCGGAGTTTTCACTGTCCCTCCGCCCAAATTTATACTGAATACTCCCTGTAATCTATCATAACATATATTTATCATAAAATAAATATTAATAATTTTATTTTAT
>DWUT01000257.1 GCA_019120615.1 Candidatus Mediterraneibacter norfolkensis | reverse complement strand
GATTAGCAGATTATAATATCATAAATACCTGTACCGTCCAGTTTGCGCCTAAAAGAACGGCGGATAAATAAAAAAATTTGCAGGGAGGAAAAAAGCAATGGCCATGCGGCTTGATCACCAATTGCGAGAGCAAATATTCCGTAAACACACAACATTTCCAATCACATATTTTCAAGATGAACTGGCTGAGCTACCACAGTTCACTGGCCCTTTACATTGGCACCCAGACTTCGAATTGGCTTCAGCGGAATTTTCCATTTTAGAATATCAGGTTGGACAGCAGCGCATCCTATTGGAGCCAGGAGACAGTATATTTATCAACAGAAATGTGTTGCATGGTGTTAAGCAGTTGGATGGAAGCCAAACGGAACCAATGCCTAATATCGTCTTTTCTGGCAGCGCAATCGCACCGGAAAACAGCATCATTTTTCAAAAATATATCAAGCCAATCGCACTGTGTGATCAGATGCCCTTTGTAGTGTTTAGACATAACGATCTCAATCAGGACGAGGTAAACAACTGGCTAAAAGACATTTATTCCCGATTGCGTAGACAAGAAAACTGTTTTGAGATGGCGGTTCAGCGTAATCTAAGTAAAATATTTGAATATTTATTTCGCAATTTTGAGTGCTTACCAAAGACAGAGGTTCCACGCATACAAATCACCGCACAAATACGAATCCAGAAGATGCTTTCATACATTTATGATAATTACTCCAATGCAATAACACTGGAGGACATTGCAAATGCGGCTAATATCAGTCGTAGTGAGGCGGGGCGGTGCTTCAAAACTTATATGGAGTGCTCTCCTGTTGATGCTTTAATCCAGTATCGTCTGCAAATCGCCCATGAGTTACTTGGCGATAAATCCTTGACGCTGGAGAAAATAAGCTGCGCCTGTGGATTTCATTCTGTTCGCTATTTCAATCGTCAGTTCAAAAAGAAATATGGCCACACTCCTCATGAACTGCGAAAGTTGGGTAAATAGTACCTGCTTATGGTGATAATAAGGCTTTAAATTCCTGTTTTTTGGTGATATAATACCCGAAAACTACGGAAGAGAGGTCTGTTAGAGATAACATGGCAGAAAAAAAGAACTATAAAAAGACATTGATAACTTGTTACATCGGCTTCATCACACAGGCAATTGTGGCGAATTTTACGCCGTTGTTGTTTTTACGATTCCATAACGAATATAATATCCCTCTTGGGGAAATCGCTTTAATTTCTACCGTATTTTACGTTACACAAATAGTTGTAGATACACTTTGTGCGACAATTGTGGATCGCATAGGATATCGAAAAAGTGTTGTGATTTCTCAATTTCTGGCGGGAGTGGGACTGGTTGGTTTGGCAACCTTACCAAACCTGCTGTCAAATCCATTTGCCGGAATATTGATTAGCGTGATCGTTTATGCAATGGGCAGCGGAATGATAGAAGTGTTGGTAAGCCCTATCGTTGAGGCTTGTCCATTTGAGCATAAAGACAGCGTGATGAGTTTACTCCATTCCTTCTATTGCTGGGGCGCGGTTGGGGTCATTTCCCTTTCAACGCTTTTCTTTGCCATTTTTGGAATAGAATATTGGTGGATTCTGGCCTGTCTATGGGCGCTACTTCCGTTGTTCAACATCTATAATTTTATGACCTGCCCCATTGAACGCTTGACACAGGAAGGACAAGGATTGTCTGCAAAAAAACTGCTCAGCATCCCACTCTTTTGGGTTTTCCTCTTGCTGATGATTGGAGCAGGTGCCAGCGAGGCCTCTATGGCACAATGGGCATCGGCTTATGCGGAATCCGCATTAGGATTTTCTAAAACCATCGGGGATATCGTTGGGCCATGTATGTTTGCCGTGTCAATGGGACTCAGCCGTACCATTTACGGAAAGTACGGACACAAAATGAATTTGGTAAATTTTATGATGGGGTCAGGCATTCTGTGCCTGGTTTGCTATTTGCTTGCCGCCGTTTCTGCCAATCCTGTTTTGGGACTAATTGGCTGTATTGTCTGCGGATTTTCTGTTGGAATTATGTGGCCCGGCTCTATCAGTATTGCATCAAGTAAAATTCCGCTTGGTGGAACCGGGCTATTTGCATTTCTTGCTATGGCGGGTGATTTGGGCGCGTCAATTGGCCCTGCCGCCATAGGTGTTATTACACAAAACGCAGGCGACAACATGAAAGCCGGAATGCTTGCGGCATGCGTTTTCCCAGTTATCTTAATTGTTTCGCTCTGCTTACTAAAGTATATACGCCTGAAAAAATAAAGAGAGATTAAATCGCAGCTTTCCGTTGCGCTTCAGCACTTTAATTGAGCTTCGTTCTTGGTAAATCATTTTAGCAATATAGGGTCGGCAGGTTTACCGATGCCGGCGGCGGATGAAGTTATGCTCTATAAGGCTTTTAATTCTCTATTCAACTCCCTTTTCAAATGGAAAGGGAGTATTTTTTGCCATTTTTGAATTCATCACTTGACATTGTGGCAAAGAACTGAAAAAGGCTGGAGTCCATAAGACAGTAATGCTGACCGGAGATGCGAAAAAGGTAGCGAATCAGGTGGCAGAGGCTTTGGGACTGGATGATGTGTACAGTGAACTGCTTCCGGCTGATAAGGTAGAGAAAGTGGAAGATTTAATCCGCATAAAACCGGAAAAGGCAAAGCTGGCTTTCGTGGGCGATGGCATCAACGACGCGCCGGTGCTTCGCCGGGCGAACATTGGCATCGCCATGGGCGCCATGGGCTCTGACGCTGCCATCGAGGCTGCGGATGTGGTTCTCATGGACGACGACCCAATGCAGATTTCCAAGGCAATCAAAATTTCACGCAAATGTTTGCGGATAGTATACCAAAATAGCGTAGTCGCTATCGGCGTAAAGCTGGCCTGCCTGATACTGGTGGCGCTGGGCTTCGCCAGCATGTGGCTGGCAGTGTTCGCTGATGTAGGCGTTATGATTATTGCGGTCCTGAATGCGATTCGCGCCCTTTTTGTAAAGAAACTGTAAGAGAAGCGGAGGAAGAGAGTATGGAAAAGGATCAGAACAGAATCAGTATTCCTTATATGGACGAACGAAGAGCGGATAAGCTGGCGCAGCTATTCCGGGCCCTGGGGGACGCTACCCGTGTCAAAATCCTTTTCCTGATCTCGGACTCTGAAATGTGCGTCAGCGAAGTGGCAGCTCTGCTTCATATGACGGAAGCCGCGGTCTCCCATCAGTTTCGGGTTTTAAGGATGAATGGCCTTGTAAAACGAAAACGGTATGGAAAAATGATTTACTATAAGCTGAACGATTTTCATGTGAATGCAATTATGGCACAGGGCTTTGAACACATATGTGAAAAGGAAGAGAGCTCATAAAGGAGAAAATGTATGAAAATAGCAGTAACAGGCAAGGGCGGCGTCGGAAAGACGACAATAGCCGCAGTATTGTCCAGGCTCTATGCGGATGAAGGGAAAAGGTATTTGCTGTAGATGTGGATTCAGACGCCAACCTGGGACTGGCCCTGGCTTTCCGGAGGAGATGCTGGAAAGCATTGTTCCTATCAGCAAGATGCGGAGACTGATAGAAGAGCGGACGGGGGCAGATAAGAGTAATACTTTTTATAAGGTAACCCCAAAAGTGGATGATATTCCTGAAACTTATGGAAAAGAATGCAATGGAGTGCGGCTTTTGCTTTTGGGAACAATAGAAACGGCCGGCGGCGGATGCGTGTGTCCTGAAAATGTCATGCTGAAAAGAATCATCAACAATCTGGTGCTGCACAGAGATGACATTGTCATTCTGGATATGGAAGCCGGACTTGAGCATATGGGACGTGGGACGACGGAAGGCATGGATCAGTTTATTGTTGTGATAGAGCCGGGAGCAAGAAGCGTACAGACCTACCGTAATGTAAAGCGGCTGGCGGAAGGACTGGGTGTAAAAGAGGTAAAGGTGGTTGCAAATAAGATACGCAATGAAGCAGATGAGGAATTTGTGAAATCGAAGATTCCAGTGGAGGATCTTCTGGGATTTATCCATTATAATGCTGAGGTTATCGAAGCGGACAGAGAAGGAGTTTCCCCTTATGGCTTTAGTGAAGCGGTCACAAAGGAAATCTCTGATATTAAGAAGAATATTGACAGACAAAGGTAAGAATGGTAGGCTAAAGGCGTTAGAATAATATTTACAGCAAGCACAGAAAAAATGGAGGAACCCGGATGCAGGATGGAAAAAGAAACAGTGCTTTTCAGGAAATGCTGACAGCAGCGAAGGGCTGGCTTTCGGGGCGCAGTCCGGAAGAACTTGCGGAGCTGGCTGGCGCGGAGTGGAAACAGGAAGAAAAAATTTTGAGACTGCAAAGCCTGAATCAGCGGCTGGAAGTGAGCACGGAGGACTGGTCTGTAAGGCCGCAGCCGGAGGAGTGGCATCATCTGATTCTGCTGCATTATCTTTCGATTTCCGACGGAACGCCGTTATCTGATGAAATGATAACGTTCGGAAATCTGAAGGATGGACTGATCCGGGGGACAAAGTTCGACCGTACGGCAGATATGGCGCTTGCCAGGTTTCTGAAGAACAGAGAGCCGGAGCAGATCAAAGAGGTCTGCAGGTTCCTTGGCGCAGATTTTCGGGACAGCAATGCGGACCTGTGCGCGGTATTTCCCCTTCTGCCGCGGTATCCGGTGGCGGTGAAGATATGGTTTGCGGACGAGGAATTTCCGGCCTCCGGAAAGATGCTTGTATCAGCCAGCGCGGATCACTATTTGACGATAGAAGACGCGGTGACGGCAGGAGAAGTGATGCTTGGAAAGCTGGAAGAGGCGTGGAAAGGGCTTCACACAGAAGAGAAATCCCTCTGATCCCGGATCAGAAATGATTCCAGTCCTGCGCGGATAAACTGATCGATGGCCCGCTGTATCTTTTTCCAGTCGGAGCAGTGATTGCGCAGCATGACCTTATTGATGGACAGGCAGCCATTCATCTGAAAATAAAAGATGGCTTCGGCCTCTTCAAAGGTAAGGAGACTGTGTGACATCAGCCAGGTCA
>DWUT01000256.1 GCA_019120615.1 Candidatus Mediterraneibacter norfolkensis | reverse complement strand
TTGTCGATCTCATCGTTGATGGCGGAATCCTTGGCAATGTAGGTGTCCGAGGAGGGGACGTAGGCCTCCGGCTGATAGTAGTCGTAGTAGGACACAAAATATTCCACTGCGTTATCAGGGAACATCTCCTTGAATTCTCCGTACAACTGAGCGGCCAGTGTTTTATTATGGGCGATGACCAGTGTTGGTTTCTGCAACTGCTCGATCACGTTGGCCATCGTAAACGTCTTTCCAGAACCCGTAACCCCTAGTAAAGTCTGGCATTGATTGCCTTCCTTGAACCCTTTTACAAGCGCCTCGATTGCCTGCGGCTGATCGCCTGTGGGCTGATACGGGGCCTTTAAAACGAATTTATCCATAGCAAAATCTCTCCTTTGTGACTTTTGATACGTTCAATATCAGCCACCCTCAAAAAATTCATTCGTAACGAAAATGTCAAAATAATAGCCTTATAGGACTCCATTACGAATCCAGAAAGGCAAAAGTCACAAAACACTTTTTTGAGGACTAAATAACACGAAGTAACACCAAAACGGTAGTGACAACATTATAGCAAAGATAATGATAAAAGTATATAGGATGAAAAGTAAAAAAAGTACAAATGTTCGAGTGTACATCTGTACTTTTTTATACTTTCTTCCTTATATTGTTGTCATGCCGCCATTAAATATTCCTCGGCTGCCTCGTCTATTTCCTTCAGATCGGAGTAATCATAGTATTTCTCTTCCCGGCTTTCCGGAAGAACTTCTTCCATAAATGGTTCGATAGCATATAAGCAATCTTCAATGATTTCAGCAGTATCCCCATAGACGTCTGCTGATATAATCTCTTTTGAATGCCCTAACATATGCGATATTCCTTTGATATTAAAGTCATGTTTCAAAAGAATAGTCGTATATGTATTTCTCAACTGATGGAAATGAATATCCGGAAGTCCTAAAGAAGCAAGCAGTTCTTTATAATATTTCTGATGATAACTTTTACTTCTTGGATTTCCATATGTGGAACAGCAGATGTAATCCCAGTCACGGAACTCTTTACTCCTTCGCCTGCGATTCTTTTCATAAATCCGGCGCTGTTCCAGAATCGCCTCAAACACATAATCCGGAATAGGTATCTCTCTTATACTGGACGGAGTTTTTGGCTTGATTTCCTGTTTTGTAAGCATTTTAGGCGGTACATCCTCCGCTTTGGAATTTGGCTTTTTCCCCAACTGCCTCTGTATTTTCAATGTGCGGTTGATATAGTCTACATCACTGTATTTCAACCCATTGATCTCTCCACGCCGCAGGCCCATCAGAACTGCAAATAAGATCTGCATATGAATCGGCGTCTCTTTGCTCGCCTCTATTAACTGAAATACCTGCGGGAGCGTCAATGTCTTACTTACATCTATCTTTAACACACGGTATGCCTTCTTCTTAATCTTCTTTGGCAGTGGAACGCCCTCCGCTGGATTTACCGCTATTACATTCTTCGATTTCGCATAAGCCAGTGCTGTATTCATGACTGTTTTCGCCAGTCGTGCAATAGATTCATATTTCGCCGCAATGGTATTATATAATTTTCTGATATATCCCTGGTTCAGAGTTGCCATATACATTTTTCCCAACTGCGGATTCACATAGTTATAAACCACATTTTTATAGCCATTATAGCTGTTATCCGCTATCCTGGGGCGCATAATTTCCTCCAGCCAGAATTCCATGAAGTCTGCAACTTTAATCCTGTCGTAAACAATATAGGTTCCTTCGTGAAGCTGTCCAACTACTTCATCCCGTTCTGCGTTTGCCGCTCTCTCACTGCTGAATCCAGAGTGCTGTTTTGTCTTTTCCGTGCCATCTGCAAACTGGAGCAGTACACGAAAGCCATATCCTTTCTTTATGGTTGTAACAGAATACACTTTATATTCTGCATATTTCTTAAAATCAAATTTTTTCATGCTACCCCTCCGTTCCTGTCCGTTCTGGAACAAAAGTGTCGTTCATAAATGCAATGATTTTATCTTTCTCATCCATAACCTCACAGTAATATTCATAGGTGGTATGAATCGAATTGTGGCCTAGTAATCCGGAAATCTTTACCAGAGGAACACCTCTCTCGATCAATATAGTCGCAAACATATGGCGCAGACCATGAACAGTGATAACCGGAAGGCCATTTCTCTCACAGAGTTTTGTCAATGCCTGGTTCATGGAGCTTAACCCTCTCGGCTTTCCGTCCTCCCGGCAGCTAACGTATCCATGATCTTCATAATTTCCAGCATACCATTCCTTTTTCATTTTCACATAATGTAACCGGCGTTCCACTTCTTTCATGATCGCCTTTGGAACTTTCAGTATACGGAAACTGTTCTCTGTTTTAGGATCACGTTCGATAACCGTATATTCTTCTATTTCAAATCCTTCTTTTACTTTTGGATTTGCCACTAACTGCCGACTGATCCTGACTGTCTGTTTTTCAAAATCAAAATCGCTGAATTTGAGTCCAAGGATTTCTCCTTTTCTCAGACCGCAGAATAATCCCAGTAAAATTTCCAAATACCACGGGTTCTTACTGGCCGCCTGCAGGAACACTTTCAGTTTTGCTTTACTGAATATTCTGATCTTTGGTTTTGTCCTCGGATAAGGCTTTGTCTCCGGAACTGGATTATAATTGATAAATCCGTCAAACAAAGCGTCTTTAAATGCCAGACTTAACAATTCTCTTCCTTTATTACCTGCCGAAGAACAGATTTTTGATACCTGCTCCAGTAATTTATCCAGATACTCTACTGTTACAAATCTCAGTTTTACATCGGTTTCCATACTGGGCAAAATCAGCTCATACAAGGTATAAGAGCCTAACATTCTGGTAGTTGTCTCAATCCGCAGAGAATAAATATGCTCAAACCAATATTTCAGATATTCTCCAAACATTACATCTGTATTTTTCAGATAGGCAACTTGAAATTCCCGCTGTTTTTCTCGGTATCGTTCTTCATATTCCCAGTAGCTTTTTTCAGCCTCTTTCGGAGTTTTAAACCCGCCTTTTTTGCTGTATTTTGTGGTCAGGTCATCCATCAACTCTTTTGTCCGATGATACCAGGAACTCCCTTCATAAAAGACTACTCTTTTTTCCTCCTGTACTTCCTTATTTTCCGCTTTTGTCAACTGATTGTTCTGATTCATTGATTTCACACCTTGCTTTTCCTATTCCCCGTACAGCCACCTTTCAAATGGGAGACAGGGGATCTTATATACTTTTCCAATCTTGATGACACGGAACGGCTCCTGCTTTTGAAAAACCTCATCCAGAAATTCATAGGTTTTTGTCCTACCCAGTCCAAGCAGTTTCTGGATGTCATCCGCCTCATATACTTTCTTTGATATATCAATAGAATCTGTCATGACCGCACCTCCCTTTTATCGCTGATTAAGCGATAAAAGGACTGTACGCCTATAAAATAACGCACAGCCCTCTTATCGTCCAATGTGCGATTTTTCCAATCGCATACTTGACAAACCAATTTTTCTTGTTCTCAATAATATTTCTTCCTTATTAAATAATCGTACCCTTGTCGTACATTACAGAACATACACGTTTCCTTTATTGTCTGATCCTGATCCGCTCGGATGATAAAGTGTTCTTTTGAACTGTAAAATGGCTTTGCACACACCGGGCATAAGCACATCAGAATTGGTTTATCCAGCTTCTTGATCTCCATGCTGGTACGCAGTGCCTTATCCACTTTTATCATCTGCTCTCGGTTCAGTCTGCCAACATAATCATCCAGACGCCCCTTGTCCAATGTCCGGATCTGCTCCAATAACACAAAAGACTCTTTCTCCAGCCCTTTGATCCCATTGATCGGTACATGTGTCGGCAGTTTTGTCTTTGGTCTGCTCGTGATAGCAGCAACAATGACCGTTGGACTATGCCGATTTCCCCGGTTGTTCTGGATGATCAGCACGGGGCGGTATCCGCCCTGCTCACTCCCGAAAACAGGATTCAGATCTGC
>DWUT01000255.1 GCA_019120615.1 Candidatus Mediterraneibacter norfolkensis | reverse complement strand
TTTATTCACATGAAGTAGAAATGATGTGTCCGGTAGCTCAGGGCGCTAATCACGGACCGGCTCCGATCCCGGAAGAGGCAAAATGGGTAAAAGCTAAGGAAATCAAGGATATTTCCGGTTTTACACACGGCATCGGCTGGTGCGCACCTCAGCAGGGAGCATGTAAACTGACTCTGAATGTGAAAGACGGTATTATTCAGGAGGCACTGGTTGAGACCATCGGATGTTCAGGAATGACTCATTCTGCGGCTATGGCGTCTGAGATCCTTCCGGGCAAGACAATCTTAGAGGCATTAAACACAGACCTTGTCTGTGATGCGATCAATACAGCAATGAGAGAACTCTTCCTTCAGATCGTTTACGGAAGAACACAGAGTGCGTTTTCAGAGGACGGGCTTGCGATCGGCGCAGGACTGGAAGACCTTGGAAAAGGACTCCGCTCTCAGGTTGGTACAATGTATGGTACTTTGGCGAAAGGTCCTCGTTACCTTGAGATGGCAGAAGGTTATGTAACAGGTATCGCACTTGATGAGAACGATGAGATCATCGGATACCAGTTTGTTAGCCTTGGAAAATTCACAGATTTTGTCAAAGCAGGCGATACACCGAACGATGCATGGGAGAAGGCAAAAGGACAGTATGGCCGTGTTGCTGACGCAGTGAAGATCATCGATCCGCGTAAAGAATAATCGAAATAGGCGGAGAAGATCCGCGAGCTTCACGAAGGGGATATCCCGGAAGCTTCGGAAAATCTCAACACAGGTAAATAAATCAGGAGGATATATAAATGGCTTTATTTGAATCATATGAAAGAAGAATTGATAAAATCAATGAAGTTTTGAACAGCTACGGCATCGCTTCTCTGGAAGAAGCTGAGAAGATCACAAAAGATGCCGGACTGGACGTATACAATCAGATCAAAGGCATCCAGCCGATCTGCTTTGAGAATGCATGCTGGGCGTATATCACAGGCGCAGCTATTGCGATCAAGAAAGGATGCACAAGAGCGGCAGACGCAGCAGCAGCGATCGGAGAAGGTCTTCAGGCTTTCTGTATCCCGGGATCTGTAGCAGATCAGCGTAAAGTAGGTCTTGGACACGGAAACCTTGGAAAGATGCTGCTTGAGGAGTCCACAGACTGCTTCTGCTTCCTGGCAGGACACGAGTCCTTCGCGGCAGCAGAAGGTGCGATCGGTATCGCTGAGAAAGCAAACAAGGTTCGTAAGAAACCTCTCCGCGTTATCCTGAACGGCCTTGGAAAAGACGCTGCGAAGATCATCTCCAGAATCAACGGATTTACTTATGTTCAGACAGAGTATGACTACTTCACAGGAGAACTCAAAGAGGTATCCAGAACAGCTTACTCCGACGGACTTCGTTCCAAAGTAAACTGCTACGGGGCAAACGACGTTCGTGAAGGTGTTGCGATCATGTGGAAAGAGGGAGTTGATGTTTCCATCACAGGAAACTCTACAAACCCGACACGTTTCCAGCATCCGGTTGCAGGTACATACAAGAAAGAGTGCGTAGAGGCTGGAAAGAAATACTTCTCCGTTGCTTCCGGCGGTGGTACAGGGCGTACACTTCACCCGGACAACATGGCAGCTGGACCGGCTTCCTATGGTATGACAGATACAATGGGACGTATGCACTCTGATGCGCAGTTTGCCGGATCCTCTTCCGTACCGGCTCACGTTGAGATGATGGGTCTGATCGGTGCAGGAAACAACCCGATGGTTGGTATGACTGTTGCTGTAGCGGTTGCTGTTGAGGAAGCTGCGAAAGCAGGTAAGTTCTGATTATAACAATAGCTTTCAGCTGTAGATATGAGTGGAAAAGGAGGCCGTTTTAATGACGTCCTCCTTTTTCTGTGAAATATGCATGTACAGGTGTCAGCGGACGATGCCATGATGATATGGAATATATGAGGGAATATGGAAGACAGGAACTGGTATGAAAAATATTTATCGGAATAGTAAAGAACAAAATAATGGTTATGTTTTGTGGATCCTTGTTGCAGTTGAACTTCTTATGTCTTTTTCATTTCTGGGATATATACATATTGAACCGATATCCATCACTTTTGTATATATCCCTGTTCTGATTGCCGGCTGTATGCTGGGGCCGAAGGAATCTACGATTGTCGGAGCCGTTTTTGGCCTTTCAGCTATGTGGAAAGCATCGGCATTTTATGTTGGAGCAGGAGATGCGGTTTTTTCGCCGATCATGAGCGGGAAGCCGGTTGAGAGTATCTTACTTAGTGTTGGTGCACGCATGCTTTTTGGTCTTATCTCGGGACTGTTGTATAGTCTTGCGAAAAGAACCCGATTTCCCCTTGCAGGAATTATTCTCGTGACTTCTGCAGGACGGACTCTCCACACTTTTCCGGTGTACAGTTTTATGGGGATACTGTTTCCGGAAGCAGGATTTCGCGCTTCAAGTACATTTGATCATTTTTCAAGAGGATATTTTCTTTTGCTTGCTGTTATTGCGGATATTATTGTATGTTTATGCTATTTCCTTGGAAAATCTGATTATTTCCAGAAGCTTTTTCAACATATACGCATAGTAGACCAGATGAGTGCGTCTATATCCCGCTACAGAAAAGCAATGGGAGGCATAATCATGCTTTTTCTTCTGGCTTCATTCAGTGTGACACTGTATTTTTCTGACAGAATAGGAAATGCACTGTTAAGATACGGACTTGAACTGGGAGAAAAGGAATCATATGATCTTATCCATCTTGAAATTCAGTTCCTTTTTGGTATCATCTCTCTGGGAATGCTTATTCTCATATTTGTTATACTGTATCTGAAAAATATAAACTATCTGTATTATGAGGCGAGACTGGACGGGCTCACCGGCCTTATGGGAAGGCAGCAGTTCTTCCAGGAGGGAGAGAAGCTGCTGAAGAAAAGAGATTTTTCCGGTAAGGAGAAGAGAGGATGCTTTGTTATTCTTGATATTGATCAATTTAAACAGATCAATGACAGATACGGTCATCCAGCAGGAGACCGGATTCTGACAGATGTTGCGGACGCAATGAGAAATGTATTTGAAAAAAAGGCACTCCTGGGAAGACTGGGAGGGGATGAATTTGTCGCCCTCGTTCATTGGATGATGTCAAAGGACGAGATCGGCACATTTATGGACAGCCTGAGAAAAGAAATCAGAGAGATTCACATCAGGGATCAGAAAGTTACCTGTAGTATTGGAGTGATTCCTGTCATGCAGGGGGATACGATTGAAGAACTGTACCGCAGTGCTGACCGCCTTCTCTATGAGGCAAAGAAACAGGGAAAAAATCGGGTTGTTTACGGATATCATTTTGAGGATATATCAGTAAAAGGAGATGATGAAAAATGAAGGTTTTGATGATCAACGGAAGTCCTCGTGCGAAAGGAAATACATATACAGCTTTGCATGAAATGGAGAAAATATTTGATTCGGAAGGCGTGGAGTCAGAAATCGTTCATGTCGGGAACAGAACAGTCAGAGGATGTATCGCGTGTAATACCTGTTTTTCAAAAGGAAAATGCGTATTCGACGATGTAGTGAATCAGACTGCTCCGAAGTTTGAGGAATGTGACGGTCTGGTCGTTGCCAGTCCGGTCTACTATGCATCAGCCAATGCCACTCTGATCGCCTTCCTGGACCGTCTGTTCTACAGCACACCTTTTGACAAGTCCATGAAGGTAGGAGCGAGCGTTGTGGCCGCCCGCAGGGGAGGGCTTTCTGCAACATTTGATGAACTGAACAAATATTTTACGATCAGCGGTATGCCTGTGGCGTCCAGCCAGTACTGGAACAGTATCCATGGTATGACGCCCGGCGAGGCAGAGAAGGATGCGGAAGGGCTGCAGACGATGCGGACTCTTGCCCGGAATATGACCTTCCTTATGAAAAGTATTGCCCTTGGAAAAGCAAAATACGGGCTTCCGGAAAAAGAACCTTTTGATCAGACAAACTTTATCAGATAATATGATCATTCCGGAAGGAGTGTTTGAAAGAGAGACTGTGTATGCACGGTCTCCTTTTTTTTAAGCAAAAAATAAAAATATCTTTGATCATTTCTCCGTTCCCGGCCGTTATCATATATCAGAAAAGGAAATGATCCTGCAGGTCATGGAGCATGTATGCTGAGGAGAACATAAAAGAAGAATGGAGGTCAGGATCTTGAGTGACGATGAACTCATAGAGGAGATACGGAACGGAAAGACAGAATATGGGGACGAGCTTGTAAACCGGTATTATCCCTCTATTCTGCGTTACTGCAGATGGCACTGTGCAAGCCGATGGCAGGCGGAAGATCTGACCCAGGAAACCTTCTACCGTGTGTTCCGCGGTCTGGACAATTATGTCGGCCAGGGAAAATTCCGGGCTTATCTGTACCGGACTGCATATCATCTCTGTGTGGATGAGGCAAGACGCACAGTATGGGAAAAACTTCCGGAAAATGAGAGGGATCCGGACAACAGGATGGAACAGGTTGAGAATATAGAGACAGTGAAGCGCCTTCTAGCCGGATTGACGGAATCTCAGAGGGAGGCTGTGATACTTCGGTTTGGAGAAGATATGAGTTTTCGGGAAATTGCCGGAATTACGGGAATACCGCTCAGGACTGTTCAGAGCAGGATCCGCCTGGCGCTCAAGATGCTGAGGAAGGAGAAATTATGAATCAGAGAGAGTTAAGACGTATTCTTCATTTGGAGATCCGTATAGAAAGAGAAAAGCTGACTGAGACACAGATAAATTGCAGGGAGATCCTGAACAGGCAGCAAGTCAGAGAAATGGTCTGCACAAAGTCCGGGGAAGGGATCGGGTTGGAAAGGACCGGATTCGGAGCCTTTTTGTCCGGGGTATTCAGGTATTCCGGTATACGACTGTGGGGGATGCACGGGATCGTTCTGCTTCTGGTTATCGCCGGAGCATGGCAGCTCCCGGGATCTCCGGCAGTGATCTCTCTTTTCATGCCCCTGTTTGCGCTGGCGAGCATTCCGTCTTTTTATGAGAATCGTCTCTGGGGGATGGGAGAAGTGGAGGCGGCTACCCGGGCTTCGGGGGCGCAGCTCATGCTGGCAAAGCTGATCCTGGCGGGAGCGGCGGATCTGGTCTGTCTTACCGTATTTCTGGGATTGAGCTGGAGGAGCGGGAAATACGGAGCAGAGCTGATCCGTCTGATCCTTTATGCCATTGTGCCACTGCTCTCTTCGCTGACTGTGATCCTGTGGAATGCCAGAAATAATGTGGAGACCGGGATGGAGAAAGGGATCGTATTCTGTGTGGGATTTTTGTTACTGGCGGTTATTTCCGGGATAAGGACGCCCTGGTTGTATCAGACTTCCGCTGTCGGGATATGGATCACAGCCTTTTTTATATCAGGCACATTTTTTGCAGGAGAGATCCGGGAGCTGATCCGGATCTGGAGAGGAGGAGGAATATATGGAGTTGTCGCTTGACCGTCTGACAAAGCAGTATGGAAAAAAGATCGCGGTAGACCATGTATCTGCCGTGCTGAGACCGGGAGTGTACGGTCTGCTGGGAGCCAACGGAGCGGGAAAGACAACATTGATGAGAATGCTCTGCGGGATCCTGGAACCAACGTCGGGAGAGGTATTCCTGAACGGTACCCCGATCCTGGAGATGGGAGCGGACTACCGGAATCTGCTGGGATATCTGCCGCAGGACTTCGGGTATTATCCGAATTATACCGGAAGGGAATTCCTTGCTTATCTTTTTGTCCTTAAGGGGATCCCGAAGAAAAAGGCGAACAGGAAGATTACGGAGCTTCTGGAGATGACAGGCCTTTCCGGCGAAGCGAAAAAGAAAATAAAGACATATTCGGGAGGAATGAGACAGAGGCTGGGGATCGCACAGGCACTGTTGAATGATCCGAAGATCCTGATTCTGGATGAACCTACCGCGGGACTGGATCCCAAGGAGAGGGTAAGGTTCCGGAATCTGATCACAGACTATGCTTCCGACCGGATCATATTTCTATCCACCCATATCGTATCAGATATCGAGGCGGCGGCTGACCGGGTATTTCTCATGAAGCAGGGACGTATCCTGTGCCAGGGAAGCGTGCAGGAACTGACAGAGATGGCTTCAGGAAAGGTGTGGGAGATGAAGGTGCCGGCAAGGGATGCGGCAAGATGGGAGAAAAAGATGAATGTAGCGGGGATCAGACATGAGGAAGGGGATGTAGTCCTTCGGATTATCTCAGAGAGAAAGCCGACTGCAGATTCAATGAGGTGCAGGGCGTCTCTGGAAGATCTGTATCTTTCGTATTTCCCGTCAGGAAAAGGAGGGGTGGAAAATGATGAGACTTTTTAGAGAAGAGCACCGGAAATTGTGGAAACGAGCCAGTGTGAAAATAAGTGTGCTGTTTTGTTTTACTTATATTATTGTGTTTGGAGGTCTTTTGTCTTATCAGTGGATTCAGTTCGGAACGTCGGGGGATTTTACCAGTTCCTTTGGAAACCGGTTTGACGGATATAAAAGTATACGTTCCAGAATGGATCATGCTTCGCAATGGGAAGGAGAACTGACGGATGCAAAGATACAGAAAATGGTAAAGGACTATCAGGACCTGCGTGTTTCGGATCCGGACCGGGCAAGAGATGAGACGGACTGGAGAGTTCTGAATAGCTGGATCCAGACATTGTGGCCGGAACTTGAGGAGCCGGAGAAGGCGGATATCATGCTGTCCTATGTAGAACCGGATAAGCTTACCGGATTTTACGAACGAAGAGAACAGCAGATTGAAAAATTTCTGGACTTGATGGGCACTTCGGATGACGAGAAAGCGTTTTTTCTGAGGATGGACGGAAAAGTGGAGATTCCGTTCCAGTATAGCTGGGTGGAAGGATGGTCCAATCTTCTGGGAAACGTCCTGACAGATATGGGAGTGGTGACAGGACTTTTCATCGGCATTGCGCTTGCCCCGATCTTTGCAGGAGAGAGACAGCGGGAAATGAGGTTTCTGATCCTGACGGCAAAGTATGGCGGGATTGAAACGGCAGCAGCGAAGACGGCAGCAGGATTCGCATTCTCGGCCGAACTGTTTGGAATGATGACTGCGGGAACACTTTTGCTGCAATATGTGTATCTGGGAACTTCGGGATGGGATCTGCCGATCCAGTGTATAAAGTTGATCGCAACGGCTCCGTGGAATATGATCCAGGCGGAGATTTATGAATATCTGTTTGCATTTCTGGGTTGTCTCGGATATGCCGGAGTGGTCATGCTTATTTCTGTGCTGTGCCGAAGCAGTTTCGCGGCGATCCTTTCCGCACTTGCAGTAATCTGTGTGCCGGGAGCCGTTGGAGAGTATCTTCCTGCAGCGCTTCAGAAGATTGTGGATCTGATCCCTCTGGCAGGCAGCTCAACAGATATTTTCCGGACTAATGCGTATCACATTTTCGGCCGGATCATCTGGTCTCCGTGGATACTGATCACAGTGCCTTTTGTGGCGGGAGCAGCCTGTGTTCCACTTTGCGTAAGGAAGTGGAGAAAACAGAGCAGATGAAAAGGAACGGGAAGATCAGAGGTATTGAAAAAAAGTATACACAGGTATTGGACACAGGTATTAGACAGAGGCTGAGAAAGCATTTATAATAGAACAGGAGAGGCGGAGCCTTTTTTCAGGACTTTCGCTTACATATGGATGACAAAGAGAGAAAGAAGGATGAGTTATGATTTACAGAGATTTTCAGGACTTAAAGCTTTCCGCGCCTGGAATGGGAGCCATGCGTCTCCCTGTGATCAATGGAGATGATTCTAAGATCGATGTGGCGGCTTCAGAGGATATGGTCGCCTATGCCATGGATCATGGCGTGAACTATTATGATACTGCGTGGGGATATCACGGCGGTCAGTCAGAGATCGTCATGGGAAATGCGCTGAAGAAATATCCAAGAGAGAACTTCTATCTTGCGACAAAATTTCCGGGATATGACCTTTCCAATATGGATAAAGTGGAGGAAATCTTCGAGGAGCAGCTTAAGAAATGTCAGGTTGAGTATTTTGATTTCTATCTGTTCCACAACGTCTGTGAGATGAATATCGATGCCTACCTGGATGAAAAATATGGAATTTATGATTACCTGATGGAGCAGAAGAAGAACGGACGGATACGTCACCTGGGATTTTCCGCTCACGGAAGCTATGATGTGATCAAACGTTTCCTGGACGCTTACGGCGAGAATATGGAATTCTGCCAGCTCCAGCTCAACTATCTTGACTGGAGTTTCCAGGATGCAAAGGCAAAAGTGGAACTGCTCAAGGAGCACAACATCCCGGTATGGGTGATGGAGCCGCTGCGGGGAGGCAAGCTCGCTTCACTGTCAGAGGAGAATACGGCAAAACTGCGTCAGATGCGGCCCGATGAGGAGACACCGGCGTGGGCGTTCCGTTTCCTCCAGAGCCTTCCGGAGGTAAAGGTCGTACTTTCTGGAATGTCCAATATGGAGCAGCTTCAGGCGAATATCCGCACGTTTGAGGAGGATAAGCCTCTGAATGAGGATGAGATGAAGAATCTTCTTGCCATTGCGGACAGCATGCTGGAGAAAAAAGTGCTTCCGTGTACGGCATGTCATTACTGCGTGAGCCACTGTCCGCAGGGGCTGGATATACCGGAACTCTTAAGTCTCTATAATGAGCATTGCTTTACGGAGGGCGGTTTTATCGCGCCGATGGCTCTTTCTTCCTATCCGGACGAGAAAAAACCGAGCGCATGTATCGGATGCCGGAGCTGTGAAGCTGTCTGTCCGCAGCAGATCAAGATTTCAGAAGCAATGTCAGACTTTGCAGAAAAGCTGGGAATGTAGTATAATGATCCCGGGCTGCCGATTGGCAGTCCGGGATTTGATTTTGACTATTTTGAAAAGGAGCTGATCGGATGAATATTGAACGGGTAGAAAACATGGCAGGAGGAAAAGGACATGTGATCATTAAGCATATTCTCGGAGAGAAAGAACTGAACGGGAAATGCGGGCTCTATGCGGAGGTGACCATTGAACCGGGATGTTCTCTGGGATATCATGAGCATCACGGTGAGAGCGAGACATATTATATTCTTTCCGGACAGGGAAATTATGATGATAACGGAAGGATCCGGCCGGTGAAGGCGGGAGATGTCACTTTCACACCCGACGGATGCGGACATGCTCTGACCAATACCGGCGAGAATGATCTCGTTTTCATGGCACTGATCATTTATGACTGATCCTGTCCGGAGGATATGCACAGATGAAAATACCCTACTGAATATCATCAGTTATCACCGGATAAGGCAGCAGGTTAATATCAGATCACAGGAGAGAAGAGCAGTATGAGGACAATGGAATTTACGATCGAGGATACAGAGGCGCTGAAACCGGGGATGGAAGTGAATGTGACGGAAGGCGTGCTGCCGTCGTCGTATTACTATATGATCGAGCATGCTCTGGGGATGAGCGCCAATTTTCGCCAGGCGGAGCGGCTGAAGACGAGACGCGGCGTGGTGAAGGAATTGAAGGAAACTCCTCAGTTTCATATCGCTGTACTCGAGTTTGATGAGTAAATTTACGAAGTGGAGGCTGTAGTAATTTACAGCCTTGCTTTTTTCTAAAAAATGTTATAGTATGAATAATACTAATAACATTAATAAAATCCTTTTGAACAGGCAGGGGAGGACCAGACTGTTGAGCCAGAATTTTGAGACCGGTTTTGTCAATACCGAAGCATGGAATTT